>JAIBBY010000055.1 GCA_019694455.1 Pirellulales bacterium | reverse complement strand
GTTGGCTCGACTAAGCGCTGAACGCGCTACACGCGGATCACGAGTTCTTGCTCGGCGGCGAGGTCTTCACCAAGGATGTGATCACCACCTGGATCGACTACAAGATGGAGAAGGAATTCAACGCGGTGCGGATGCGTCCTCACCCGTACGAGTTCTGCCTCTATTTCGACATGTAATCGCCGGGCGCGTCGTTTCGCGCCCCTCGTGACCGCAATTTCTCCAAGAGCCCACGGGTGTCCTCCCGTGGGCTCTTGGCGTTTGCGGCCCGCAAATTGCATGATTACTGGTCCGGTCGTGTCAGTCGTGACGGCGCCACCGGCCGGCGACGCGCTCCACCGGTAGAATTACGTGCGATTTCGTGACTTGAGATCAAGCGAATCTCGCGGCGAGCGCTGAGACGTAACCCATACTTCCGGTAGTTGGGTTAGCCGTTACAGCGAGATTGTCCGCAAAAAAACTCAAGCACGGGATCAGGCCATGTTCACACGTCACTGGTCAATCGTCACCCTGTTAGCCGTCGGCATGTCGACGGCAAGTGTCTTTGCCGCAGGAACGCAGCCCGAGGCCGCTGCCAAAGTGTCGGAAGGCCCGACCCTCGATCCTGACTTGCGGCTGGAGCAGGGGCGCGACAGCGAGATGCGGCGTCTGATGCAGGATTTGGGCATCCAGCGCGTCGAAAGCGACAGCGAGTTGAGCTTTTTGGATGATGAGGCGCCGGCGCAAGATCGCCGTCGCCTGGCGCCGGCGAGCCGTGTTCATCCCCCCGATGCGTTTCACCCCGCCAAGGCGCCGATTGCCATTCCGCAGCAGGTGCGCGAGCGCCTGAAGGCGAAGATCGGCAACCGCTTTGCCGCCGGCTTTCGCGGTGCTATTGGGCGCGGAGTGACCAGTCAGTCGTTTTTGCAATCTGGCGGCATGACGCCGCCGGTCGGCGCGCACTGGCAGACTCCCACCGCCGGCCAGTATGGCTCGGCGACTTATGGAACCGCCGGCACAACGCATTCGCTCACGCCGGGCATGTACGGCAGCGCGTCGCCCAGCTCACTCTTGCACGGCGGAACCCCTTCGAGCCTGGGGGCGCAGGCCGGTTCGCCGTCGTCGTACAACGTGATTGGGTCGGGGCTCACCACGCTTCCGGGCGGCGGTATCGCCCCCGGCGGTCCCGGTGGCGTCGGCATCGGCACCGGTCGCTAGTTAGCCCGTTGTGCTGGGCTGCGCCGGTTGCGCAACCAGTCTGGTTGGTTGCGGACCAGCAGGATTGCGGATCGGCAGCGACATGCGGAACAGTGATCCGTGAGGGGCACAGGCTTCCGCTTGGAGCGTGCCGCCGTGGGCCTCCACGATGGACCGACTAATTGCCAATCCCAGGCCGAGGCCGGTGGGCTTGGTGGTGTAAAACGGCTCGAAGATCGCCTGCAACTTTTCGGTGGGCACGCCAAGGCCAGAATCCTGCACGATGACCTCGGCGCGCGCGCCGACTTCGCGCGTGGCCAAATGAATCGCTCGCATCGCCACTGGGCGCGATTCGGAGGCGTCGATGGCGTTGAGCACCAGGTTGACCACGACCTGTTCGAGTTGAATCCCATCCCCTACCACGGTCGGCGACAGCGCGGCCAGATCGAAACTGATTCGCATTTGCGACCGCGTCAGTTGCGTGTCAACGAGTTGCACCACGTTGGCGATCACGCGGTTAAGGGCCACCGTTTCGCTGCGTGGTTCGCGCCTGCGAACGAACTCGCGCAGGCGACGTACGATCTCGGCGGCGCGTTGCGCTTCGTCCGCGATATGATCCAGCGCCTCGCGCAGCGGTTCGGCGCCAGGTTGGTCAAGGTCGAGCCGCCGCAGGCAACCGCGCGAGTAATTGTGAATTGCATGGAGGGGCTGGTTCAATTCGTGGGCTAGGCCGCCGGCCAGCATGCCGAGCGAATTGAGTCGCGCGGTGTCGAACAATTCGGTTCGTCGTTCAGCGAACTGACGCTCCGCGCTCTTTTGCTCCGTGATGTCGCTCAGGATGCAACCGATTTGCCGCCCTTGGGGGGTGTCGATCGGATAGCAGCTCACACTCCAATCACGACCATGGGCGGGCGTGTTGGGCGCCGCCACGCGCACTTCTTGCGCCGCGATCTCGTGCCCTTGCTGGCCGGCGCGCAAGAGCAGTGGAGCGATTTCGGCCAGTGCGGGCAGCACTTCCGCGAAGGGGCGACCGAGCAGTTTTTGATGTTCCAAACCAAATTCCGCGACGAGCCGAAGATTGACGCGCGCCAGTTTCAGCTCGGAATCGAGCACGCAAAAGCTCAGCGGAGCGGTGCGATAAATGGTGTTCAGCTCGCGCGACTGCTGCAGCGCGCGCTCTTCGCTCAGGCGCAGTTCGCATGTGCGCTGCTCGACGCGCGCCTCCATGTCGTCGTGCGCGGCTTGCAGTCGCTGCTCCGTTATCCGCCGCTGCGCCACCATTGCCGCCACCGTCAACGTGGTGGAGCAGGCCACGGCCAGGTACGCCTGCACCGTCAGTAATCGAGTCGCCAAGTCTGGTGACATCAGGCCGGTGAATTGCGATCCGGTGTCAGCCGCGCGAGCGGTGGCGATCGTCGCCAAATAGAGCAAGATCAAGACGATCAATCGCGGATCGAGTCGAGCGCCAGCGAAAAACATGATGGGCAGCAGCGCGTACGGCCGGCGCAAAGAGTAGCGGTTGCCGGTATAGCTGACATTCAGCAGCCAGTTGGTCGTTACTGCGGTGACGAGTCCGGCAATACACAACGACTCCAGCCATTCCATGGGAGTGGCCCGGCAACGATTCCAAGATTCTGGCGTCAACCAAACCAACAGCACCGGCGCGATGACGAGCATGCCGAGCGCATCGGACACAAACCAGAGCCAAGCGGTGCGACGCCAATCCGCGCCGTCGGTCAATTGAATCGCGGCGCCGCCTAGCATCGCGCCCATCGCGGAACCCAGGGCGATTGGCAGTAGGAATTGTCGCAGCAACCTCCCTGGATCGGTCAGAAACTCGTGAGTTGGCCCTTGGCATCGAAACCACCAAGCGACCAAAGGGGTGTTGATGGCGTTGATTGAAGCCAGCGCCACGCTGATCGCGATCGATCTGCCCATATACAGGTTCATTGCCACTGTGGCTACCGTGAACATTGCCCAGAGCGGATTGCGCCAGCGCGGCGCGACGAGCGTCAATCCCGCCAAGGCGATGCCGGAGGCGGGCCAGATGGCGGCGATATGCTCGGGCGCCACCATGAACGAGTGCCCGATGTAGAGGGCCGCGACGTACGCCAACAAAAACGCGGCCAGCACGCGCCACGGAGGTTGCCGCTCGATCCAAGGCAAATTGAGCGAGCTACTGGGGATGGCAGAGTGTTGAACCATCGATTGAATTTGCGGTTTCCGACCAATCTGGTCGTGTAATTTACAAGCTGCCGGCTGCCGCGGCGCCACCGATCTTCTGCTTCGGAGGCCAGAACTTGTTGGTTAGAATACGCCAGCGCATGAGACCTACGAAAGTCGGAAGCTGGTTGCAATCACCGTTGCCTCTCAAAACCAGACGACAATTCGTCGTCAAGTAACCCGTTAGGAAACCTATGAGCGTCTCCTCGGATACCCTGGCTCGCCTTGCCGAGTTCGACACGCCCACGATTTCGAACGTTATCGAGCTGTTTGATGTTTGTCCCCGCAACCGCGGGTATATGGACCATCGCATTCGGGCCAACTTTTCGCATTTGCCGCCGATGGTGGGTTTTGCTTGCACGGCGTCGTTTCGGGCAGACGCCCCGCCCCCGCAAGGAGATGTGTACGCGTCGCTCGATCAGCAGATCGAACATTTTTCACGGTTGCCGGGGCCGGCGGTGGTGGTATTTCAGGACCTGGACGATCCGCCGGTCGCCGCCACGTTTGGGGAGGTGATGTGCTCCACCTACAAGGCCTTTGGGTCGGTGGGCTTGGTGACTTCGGGGGCCGGACGCGATCTGGAACAGGTGCGGGCGCTAGAGTATCCGGTTTTTACGAGCAGCACGATCTGCTCTCATGCCTACTGCCATATTCTGAATGTCGGTCTGCCGGTGCGCGTTGGTGGACTGGTGATCGCCACGGGGGAACTATTGCATGGCGACTGCAACGGAGTCACCCGGATACCAATCGCCATTGCGGATGCCGTGGCGGAGCTGACGCCGGCGTTTATTACCGCCGAACGCATAGTGCTCGATTACGTCAGTGGTACGGAAACCAAGAGTGTGACAGCACTTGCGGCTCGGCGCAAGGAGTTTTCACAGGAAGTGAGCCGACTTACGGCCCAGGCTAAAATCATGCTCAAATGACCACGTAACGACGTTTTCCCAATGTTTGGACTTGGTCCTGCCTGCAACCAACAGATGAAAAATTCTTAGACTGAACGAATTACGTTGACATTCCCCATAGGGGTGGTCAGACTACCTTGGCCTATTGGTACTTTGGGCAGAAATTCACTTCCGCAACATATTGGGTCTTCCGATGATTCGAGTGCTTCCGCTCGTTGCGCTTTCCGCGCTGCTTTTGAATGTCTCCAGCGCCGTTGCCGGCGTAGTGACCGAAACGTCCGCATTCTCGTTTCCCCTTTCGCCGGGAAACCAGAACTTGAGCATTCCCATGTTCGACACGTTGGGGGGCACTCGCACCCTGACCTCGGTGCAATTGAAAGTCGATGCCACCGTGCAGGCCAAAATTACCGCCGAGAACGACTCGGCGGTTTCGGGCAACATGGGGGTTGATCTTATTGGATTGGTCAAGGCCTCGACGGTGGGACCGCTGTCCGCCAGCGCGTCTATTCTTGGCTCGGCCGGTCCGGTAGCGGTAAGCGCCAGCGACGGCAACCCGGATACAGGGCCTGATTTTGTCGACTTTGGTTTGCTGTCGGGCAACGACGCGAACTCAGCTTCCACGATGGTTGGATTGGCGGCCTACATCGGTCCTGGCTTCTTGAGTGTGCTGGTCAGCGGCAGTGGCGGTTTTTCGGCGACTGGCGTCACCGACAGTACCATCCACGTCACTGACTTTGAGGCCTTCGGCAATGTAGATGTGGTATACACCTACGACGAAACAGGCGTCGTTCCCGAACCGGCCAGCATTGTAGTCTGGTCGCTGCTGGGACTTGGCGGCGTGTTTCTCGTACGCCGTCGCGCGGCACGCGCGTAACATTCGATCCTAGCGATCGACAATTCGCTCAACACATACAAGGCCGTCCCATTGGGGCGGCCTTTTCCTTTCGATATTCTCCGCGCCCGCGTGCGCAAATCGCTGCGCCGATTGACGAATCTGGCAATGGGCCTTAAACAGGCAGTTTACGCTCCATTGCAATGAGGGATAGGGATGCAGTCGCCCCGGATACAGCGCGCGCTCATTAGCGTGAGTGACAAAACTGGACTGGCTGAGCTTGCCCGCGGCCTGGTGGCGGCGGGCGTGGAACTGTACAGCACCGGCGGGACGCGGCGATTCTTGGAAGAAAGCGGGGTGCCTGTTCTGGATGTGACCGACTACACCGGCTTTCCGGAGATCATGGATGGCCGCGTGAAAACATTGCACCCCAAGATCCACGGGGGCATTCTCTGTCGGCACGACCACCCCGAGGATCGAGAGGCGCTAGCGACTCACGGCATTCGCACCTTTGAGTTGGTAATTGTGAACCTTTATCCATTCGAGGCGACCGCCGCGCGCGCCGATGTGAGCTTCGACGAGGTCATTGAGCAAATCGACATCGGCGGACCATCGTTGGTACGAGGCGCCTCCAAGAACCACGCCTTCACGACGATCGCGACTAGTCCTCTGCAATACGCCGATATTCTTGAACAGGTCGCTCGCGACCGATGCACCACGCCCGAGCTGCGCCGCCGATTGGCCGCCGCGGCGTTCGCCCATACCGGCGCCTACGACACCGCCATTGCCAGTTGGTTTGCCGGGCAATTGAGCGAAGAGCGCTATCCGCAAACATTGCGTCTGGCGTTTGAACGCCAGTGCGAACTGCGCTATGGCGAGAACCCGCATCAATCGGCGGCGCTATATGTGCAGCCTGGCGTTCGCGGCGCCTGCGTGGCGACTGCTCGCCAATTGCACGGCAAGGAGCTTTCGTACAACAACCTGCTCGATCTCGACAGCGCCTTGGCAATTGTGCGCACGCTGCGAGGCCCCGCAGTTGTGGTGGTCAAGCACAATAATCCATGCGGCGCCGCCGAAGCCGAGAGTATCTCCACGGCGCTCCAACTGGGTTGGGAGGGTGATCCGCTCTCCGCGTTCGGCTCGGTGTTGGGATTCAACCGCCCGGTCGATGCCGCCAGCGCTGAGTATCTCGCCGAGCCGGGACGCTTTGTCGAGGCGATCGTGGCCCCCGATTATGATCCGGCCGCGCTTGAAGTACTGACAACCAAGCCCAAATGGAAAGCCAATGTGCGGTTGCTGGCGGTGGGCGCGCTGGACGATGCCCCCTGCGGACTTGACCTGCGACGGATTCAGGGGGGGCTCTTGGCGCAGGAGTTCGACACCGCGGCCGATCCATTGACGGAGTGGAAAGTCGTCACGCGGCAGGCGCCAAGCGACGCGCAACAGGCTGATCTGCAATTCGCCTGGGCCATCTGTCGACAGGTGAAGAGCAATGCGATTGTGCTGGCCAAGAATCGCGCCTTGATTGGCGCCGGCGCTGGGCAGATGAGCCGTGTCGACTCGGTCGAAATTGCGATCAAGAAGGGGGCGCAGCGGACCGCGGGATCTGTGTTGGCCTCCGACGCGTTCTTTCCATTCGCCGATTCCATCGAGCAGGCGGCCAGTGCCGGTGTGGGCGCGATCATTCAGCCGGGCGGATCGCGCAACGACGAAGAGGTCATCGCCGCCTGCGATCGGCATGGCATCGCGATGCTGTTCACCGGGCGGCGTCACTTCAAGCACTAGCGTCGGACCGTATGGCGTCCACCATCCTCGATCAGATCGTCGCCACCAAAAAGAGCGAGATCGCCGCTGCCAAGGCGCGCTGCTCGGAAGCCGATTTGCGCGCCAAGCTGGCGGGGCTGCCGGCGCCGCGAGATTTCTTTGCCGCGGTCTCGGCGCCGGGGCCGATCCGCCTGATCGCCGAAGTCAAAAAGGCCAGCCCGTCAAAGGGCGTCATTAGGGCAGATTTCGATCCGGTGGCGATCGCGCGGATTTACGCAGCGCACGGCGCCAGTTGCATAAGCGTCTTGACCGACGAGCATTACTTTCAAGGCAGTTTGGAGTGTCTGCGCCAGGTGCGCGCCGTTGTCGAACTGCCGGTGCTGCGCAAGGATTTTCTGCTCGACCGTTATCAGCTTTATGAAGCTCGACTGGCTGGTGCCGACGCGGTGCTGCTCATCGCCGAGTGTCTCGACGATTGTCAATTGCGATCGCTGCACAACGAGGCGCTCGATCTGGGCCTGACGCCCTTGGTTGAGCTATATGAAATGCGGAACGTCGCGCGTGTGCTTGACGCTGGGGCCATGTTAATTGGCGTCAACAATCGCGATCTGCGCACGTTTGAAGTCGATCTGGACCATACGCTGCGGGTGCGCGAGCAATTGCCCGCCGACCGTGTGCTGGTGAGCGAGAGCGGTATATCCACCCGCGCCGACGCCGATCGCGTGGCACAGGCCGGTGCGCGGGCCATGCTGGTCGGCGAGAGCCTGATGCGCGAGCCAGACATTGGCGCCGCAGTCGATCGTCTGCTGGGCCGTTAGCCGCGCTGCATTTCTCGAATCCAATGGCGCGCCAATCGACGTGCCGTCACGCTGAGCGGATAATCGTCTAGCGCGCTGGGCGATACCCAGCGCCGCTCGACGATTTCTTCCGGCCGCGACAGGGGCGCCGCCGCCTTGTATTGCGCGGAAAAACAATCGAGCGTGATGCGGAAGCGCGTCACGCCATGTTGCAGCGTCGTCAACGGCTTGAATCGATCGGCGTCGACGTCGGTCAGCGCGTCGAGCGACCGGCGCAGTTCAATTTCGTCGGGCGATGGGCCGCTGATCTCGAAGCGCGGAAAATCCCACATGCCGGCCCAGCGCGCGGTCGCGCCGCGGCGTACGAGCAACACCTGCCCACGGCGCCGGACGACGACCATCGCCTCGCGCACCTGCTGCGTCGCTGGTCGGCGTGGTGGCCGCGGAATCGAGTCCTGTAAATTGAGCTTTTGCGTGGGACAAAGGGTGGCGACTGGGCATTTGTCGCACAACGGTGAGCGCGGCAAGCACACCTGGCTGCCAAGCTCCATCAGCGCTTGATTGAAGCGGCCCGCTTGGCGCCGCGGCAGCCAATCCTCGGCGGCCTGCCACAAAAGGCGCTGTCCCTCCGAGCCACGCGGATCGCTCTGATACGCCAACAAGCGCGAGACGGCCCGCAATGTGTTGGCCTCCAAAATCGGCAGCCGTTGATCCCACGCGAAAGACAACACGGCGCCGGCGGTGTAGCGGCCCACGCCGGGCAGCGCCAGCACGGCGTCGTAAGAATTTGGAAACTCGCCACCATGGTAATCGCGGATGACTTTGGCCGCTTGGTGCAACTGCCGCGCGCGGCGATAGTAGCCCAGGCCCTCCCAGAGCCGTAGCACTTGCTGCTCGTCGGCGCCTGCCAGATCGGTCACGGTCGGAAACGTGGCTAAAAATCGCTCGTAATACGGGATGACAGTGACGACCTGCGTTTGTTGCAGCATCGTCTCGCTGATCCAGATGTTGTATGGGTCGCGCGTCTCCCGCCACGGGAGCTTGCGCGCGTGCCGCCCATACCAGGCCGCGAGCCGCGCTCGCAGAGCGCGCCTCCAAGCGGAGTCGCCAACGCCTGGCAATAGAGACTCGCGTATGGCTTTCTTTGGGCGTCGCGCTGGCCGGGCGAGGGGCATTCAAATAGACTTCCGTGCCGAAGACTGGCGGAGGGCGGCCCAGTCGATAAGTTATGAGATTCCTGCCGCGTCGCCGCGCGGTCACATTCTAGCGCGGGCAACACAGACCCTCAATGCCGGGCATCGCGATGGATAAAGAAAGCACAGCCGGCCGCCGAAAGCCTTCTGCATGACGAAGCGCAAATCTCGCTCTGACAGCCCGCAAGCGCAAGGCGGCGCCAAGTCGACCACGATCAAGACGCGGCAAGTGCCGGGGCGCGACGAATGGGAGTTGGTGCATCCTTCTTGCGCTCGGCAGCGCGCCGATGATATCGTGGAAGTGCGGCGAATGATCGAGATGGGGGAACACGACATCGCCATCGACGAGCTGCGCTGGCTGCTCTCCGGCTGCGGCGATTTTGTCGAGGCGCATCGCCTGCTGGGCGAGTTGGCGCTCTTGGAAGGGGACGTGCGGCTGGCGCGCGGACATTTTGGCTACGCCTACGAGTTGGCGATGATCGCAATTCGCCAATCCAAGGCGCCCGGGCCGTTTACCTACCGGCGGACGGCGAATCAAGCGTTCTTGGAGTCGGCCAAGGGGCTGGCTCATTGTCTGGCGCAGATCGACAAGTCGGAACTGGCGCGCGAGGTCTTGGAGACGCTGACCCGACTCGATCCATCCGATCCGCTGGGCGCCGCCGCCATGTTGTCTGAGCTGCCGCGCTCGCTCAAGCCATGACGCTGGTCAAAAACCGCCTGGTGCGCTCCGACTGAGGCGCGTCGAGCACCGCGCTGGGGGGGCCGTCTTCGATCACGCGCCCGTCGGCCAGCACCAGCACGCGATCGGCGGCGCGCCGCGCAAAGCCGATCTCGTGCGTGACCACAATCAGCGTCAAACCATCGCGGCGCAAGTCTTCCAAGACTTCGAGCACTTCGTGCTTGAGTTCCGGATCGAGCGCGCTGGTGATCTCGTCGCAGAGCAGGGCGCGCGGCGCCATCGCCAGCGCGCGGGCAATCGCCACACGTTGCTTTTGTCCGCCCGACAATTGTTCGGGATAGGCGTTGCCTCGATCTGCCAGTCCCACTCGGTCGAGCAGTTCGCGCGCGCGGTGGATGGCGGCGGCGGCGTTGAGCTTCAAAACGCGCAGCGGCGCCTCGGTCACATTCTCCAGCACCGACAGGTGCGGAAAGAGTTGAAAATCTTGGAACACCATGCCGGCCAGCCGGCGAATCGCGGCCAGATTGGCATGGCCGGCGCCGCTGGTCAGGCAATGCGAGCCGACGCGGATCTCGCCCGCGTCGAACGTTTGCAGCCCATTGATGCAGCGGAGCAGCGTCGATTTGCCTCCGCCGCTGGGACCGATCAGGGCCAACGTCTCGGACGGCCGGGCGCACAGCGTCACGCCGTCGAGCACTACGCGATCGGCGTAGCGCTTGGCCACATTGTTCAACTCGATGGTGACACCCTGCTCCACCATGCGCGATTCGACCTCCCTGCCAGATTGCGGCGAGCGCTATTCTTCAAAGGGGTTTGCTTCGGCAGCCGGCTCCTCCGCTGGCTCGGCGTCGGCCGGCTGGCCATCCGCAGCTGCCGCATCAGCGGCCGGAGCGGGCGCAGGCAGGGTGTTGTACTCGTGCGGCTGATCGAGCCCGATCTCGTGCAGGCACTGAATCAGGCCGGTGGTCGTGCCGACATACAGCCGATCGTTCACGGTGTTCGTGAATCGCCAGCTCTGCCGACTGGTGGGCAAGAGCCCCAGCCGCGCGCCGCTACCAGCGTCGAGAATCAGCGTATTGCCGCGCTCATCGGCCACATAGACGCGGGCCAGCGCCGGGCCCTTGGCAGCAGCCGCGCCTCCTACGGCCGGCGCAACGGCGTTACGTCGCGGGCTCGCCGCCAAAAACTGCTGGCACGATGGGGCGAACCATTTTTGCAGGCCCGTCGTGATCGATATGCAATAAATGCCTCCCGCCTCTGGCAAGGCGAACACCGAATCGTCGAGCGGCACTGGTTGCTGCACCACTGGGTCGCCCAAACCGAACCGCCAAACGAGTCGCCCGGTGAGCTCGTTGATCGCATAGACATAGCCATCACGTGATGCGACAAAGACATGCGGCGCTTGATAGCTGAGGGGCGCTACAATCTCGTCGCCCGTGGAAAAATGAAAGCGGACTCCCAACACGTCCGAACTGCTGCCGTACACGGCGCCCTTGGTGGTGCCCCACGCCAACAAGTTGGGTCGGGCCAGGGGCGAATCGTAGATTTGTCCGCCGCCGCGAAAGAACCAAGGAGTGCCGCGCGGTTTCTTCATGTCGTAGGTGGCGATCTTGCCGCCCAGCATTGGCACATAGACAAAATCGCCCAGCACGGCGGGCGCGGCGGTGGCGACCTGCATCAGGCGGGCGTCAAGGACCAGGCGCCCTGTCGCGCGTTCGGCCACAAACAAGTGAGACCCCTTGGTGATCGCCACGTATTTGTCGCCGGCGCCGGGGCCAGTGACTGGGTGCGACGTTTCGCCGAATTGGACCGTCCAGCGGGTGGCGCCCGTTTCGGCGTCGAACATTTGCAGCCAACCATGCTGCGTCACCACGACCAGCCCGTCGCCATGGAGCGTGGCGCCGACCATCTTGTCGCGGCTGATATCGACCTGCGCCTGCGCGATCCAGGCGCGGTGCAGTCCGTGGCGCTGCGCGACTTCCGCGGGGATCACCGCAATATCGCGAGACTGGGCGAACGCCGACGCCGCCGCGACTAAACAGTGGCCGAACGCGACGGCCATGCGAAAGAACTTCATAAACCACCCAAGCAAACCGATAGCCAGGAGTCAATGTTTCCAGAATAATCCATGACGTGCGGCGGGGCGAATTCGCCTGTCAATTACAGTGCGGCCCGCCGTGCCGACCGCAGCGATTGTGCCGGGGCTGACGACGGAGGAACCAGGGCCCATGAAACTGGCCGGACAAACCTTGGTGGTGACGGGCGCTGGCTCGGGCATCGGCCGGGCGATCGCGCTGCGCTTCGCTCAGGCGGGGGCACGGGTGGTCATTGGCGAGTTGCGCGAGGAGGCGGGGCGCCAAGCCGCCGGAGAGATCGTGGCCACCGGGGGCGAGGCCCTGGCGGTTCCGACCGATGTCACCGATGCGCAATCGGTGAAGCGATTGTTCGCGGCCGCCGACGAGCGCGGATGGGATGTTGACATGCTCATCACCAATGCGGGCACGGCAGAACCCAGCCTATTGGCCACCGCCGAGGTGAGCGACGATCGTTGGGCGGGGCAGATCGCCGTGCACCTGACCGGCACATTTCATTGCGTGCGCGAGGCGCTATCGCGCATGACCCAGCGCAAGCAGGGGAGCATTGTCACCATCGCTTCAGTCGCCGGCCTGAACGGGCTGCCCGGCTCGACCGCCTATTCGGCGGCCAAGGGAGGGATTATCAGCATGACCAAGGCCTTGTCGCAGGAGGTGGCGCCGCAAGGCATTCGAGTCAATTGCATCGCGCCTGGTTGGATCAATACGCCAATGCTCGAGTATTTACCAGAGAAATGGCGACCCGGCATGATTACGCACACGCCTCTGGGACGTCTGGGTGAGCCTGCTGATGTCGCCGCGCTGGCCCTGTTCTTGGCATCGTCAGATTCCGATTTTGTCACGGGGCAGGTTGTCAGCCCCAATGGGGGCATGTTTCGCTGGTAGCTCGGGCCGCTGGCTCCAATGGCCGATTTGCTTGGCTGCCGGACTGGCGGCGGTTATGGTAGCTGCCGAGCCATAATTATCAAACGAGTCTCTTCAGATTGGTGGAGTTGTCGTTATGAATCGTCGTGATTTGCTCGTCGCCAGCGCCGCTGGTTTGGCGCTTGGCAGCTATCCACTTCGCGCCTCCGCAGCCGACAAACCGCGCCGCCGCGTGTTGATGTTCACGCGCAGCGCCGGCTTTCAACATTCGGTCATTACGCGTAAGGGAGAAGAGTTTGGCCATGCGGAGCGGATCTTCAACGATCTTGCCCGCGAGCACAACATTGAGGCGGTCATCACCAAAGATGGCAAGGTATTCGACAGCGATCTCGATCAGTTCGACGGTTTCTTCTTTTACACCACGGGTGATCTCACCAAGCCTTCTGGCGACAAGAATCCGCCGATGAGCGCCGATGGCAAAAAGCGGTTCTTGGAGGCCATAGCCAAGGGCAAGGGGTTTGTCGGTTCGCACTGCGCCAGCGACACCTTTCATTCCGAAGGTCCCGCCCGCGAGAACCAGGCGACACCCGACCCGTACATTGCCATGCTGGGCGGAGAGTTTGTAAGCCACGGCCGCCAGCAATCGGCCACGCAGAAGGTCGCCGGCGGCAGCTTTCCGGGCCTGGCGGAATTAGGGGACGCGTTCACCGTGGAAGAGGAGTGGTATGCGCTCAAGAACTTCGCCCCTGACATGCATGTGCTGTTGGTGATGGAGACCAAGGGGATGGAAGGCCGCGATTACGCCCGGCCGCCGTTCCCTTGCACTTGGGCCCGCAAGCACGGCGAGGGACGGGTGTTTTATACCTCGATGGGGCATCGCGAGGACGTGTGGACCAATCCCAAGTTCCAGGCGGTGCTGATGGGGGGCATGCATTGGGCGCTGGGAGACGCCGATGCCGATGTGACGCCGAATTTCAAGGAGGTAACTCCAGAAGCGACAACCATTAGCTGATCGTGCCACTGGCGGTCCGGCGAGGTTCGCTGGTCAAACATCGTCCAGTTGTTTGACCGAACCGAAGGCACGATTTAGCATCCACCTTCGCGGTTCTGATCGGGCCGCGCCACGAGGCTACGAAAGCCCCTTGGGCGTTAAGTCGCACAAGGGGTTTTTTTATGGACTCGCCGGCGCCGCTTGAGAATCGCGTTTCTCCGCTTGTTCCCCCGAGCCAAGGAGGCGTCGCCAGGCCATTCGCCTCGGTCTTCATCTGGCGAGAGGACCCGCGAAACCCGAGAAAAGCCTAGCGTCCCTCCTTGGCTCTCTTATTCTTTGCCGACTCCGCCTTGCTGGCGTCTGAAGTCGACCGAGCGCCGCTAACGTCTGTTGGCACGGATTGTGCCTTTCCTTCATCCGCAGCGGCAAAGGCTCGCGGAAATTTGGCGAAGGAACACCGACGTGGCTGGCGCAATTTTTTGGGTCGAATTTGTGGGCGGACCGTTCGACGGTCACTTACAGGCGTTCCCGTCTGCTCCGGAGGGCCGCGCGAAGACGTGCGCGTTTCCGATCAACGCCAACACACTGCCGGTGCTCGTCGGAGAGCCGCCCGGACCCAAAGCGCCGATCACCAGTGTGGCGTATTACGAACTGTGCATCACGAGCGGGGTGTGGTGGTACCATTTTCTCGGCGCCAAATCGCCGGAAGAATGGCGGCAAATGTGCGGGCTGCAGCAACAGCCTAGATCGCACAGTTAACAGACGCCCAACCCTGGCGAACGCCGTGCATCACATTTATCAGCGAAGCGTTTTTGGCTCCGGCAGAGCGGTGAGGAACGGGCCCACTGCGTAATTCATCGCCTGCATCGGCGAGATGCGCTCCGTCACCTTCTTTCGGGCAAGCCGCTGGTGGAAGCGCAACCGGTAGAGCGTCAACCGTTCATCCAGCACGCCATCTCGCCAGGTGCCACTGCTGGCAAGCACCTGCTCGGCCGAGCCAAACATGGCCAGCACTGGCTCATCGCGCACGTAAGTGACTACGTACACCTCGTCGGCCTGGATTCGATCGTCGATCAAGTAGCTCAGGTTGTGCAGCGAGCGTGTGCGCTCGTCCAAGTAGAAGAGGGTGTGAAACGCTTCGAGTTGTCCCATGCCGGCATTGACGAACAGCCATTTGTCGGCCGGAACCGTCCGGGCCACCTGCTTGAGAAATCGCGTGTCGTCGCGATAGCGATCAAAGTACTTGCCCGCGACGACATGGCCCGCCATGTATCCCAGCGCCACGGCGGCGATCAACGTGCCAGCGGCTACGCGGGGCGTCGATTGCCACAACCCCCAGGAGAACGCCACGCACAGCGTCAACCAAATGGGAACGACGAAGACGGCCGACCAGAGCGGCCAGCCCAGCTTGTGCGCCGCAATCAAGAAGGCGATGGCGCCCGGCAGGCCAAGCGCAGGGATGGCGCCCAGCGGGTTACGCGTCCACTCGGGCCAGGCCATGATCTTGGCTCGTAGCCATACCAAGGCCAGCGCCACCAGCACTCCCCACGGCGCCACGCCATGCAGCAGATAATGGTGGTGTTTGCCGCCGGGGATCGAAAGCACCAGCGGCATGACCAGGGCCCAACACCACAGAAACCGAGCGGGCGAGCGGCGCACCATGAACGCCTCTCGCCATGTGATCGCCAGCGCGAACGGCACGGCCAGGATCCACGGCGCCAAAATTTCTGGCAGGTGCGTCAGATAGTACCACGCCGGTTGATTGATGGCGGTGTATTCGCCGCTGACGCGCCCTAGTTGATCGTAAAACCACACCTGCGGTGCGTCGGGATAGCGCTGCATCACCGCCAGGGGCCAGGCGGCGGCCATGACGGCGAACGCCAGCCATCCCCAAGACCAGCAATAGGCGCGGAGGCGCGACCAGTCGCGATTCCAAAACAAGTAGGCGCCGATTGGCGCTGTGGTAATTACGGTCCCAAAGACGACCCCCTTGGCCAGGTTGGTGGCGCCGAGGGCGACAAAGAACCAGAACATCCCCCAGGGGCGCTTGCCGAAAAAGGAGCACGACTCGTCGGCCGCGCGCAAGCCGCCAAAAAACTCGAGCCGCACAAAGAGCGCCATGGCAATGGTGATGATCGCGCACAAAAAGATCTCGTCCTCGGCCAGCCAGGCGTAACGAGTCAGTTCGGACAACGTGGCCGTTACCAGCGCGCTCAACAGACCGATCGATCGACCGTACCAACCGGCCGCCATCCAACCGACGAGCAGCACCACGATTGTGCCCATCGCGGCCGGCGCGATCCGCACGATCCACTCTCGATCGCAGCGGCCAAAGACACTGGCCACCCCCACGGTGATCCACTGCGGCAAGGGCGGGCTCTCAAGCCAGGGCCGGCCGCCACTCTTGGGGACAATAAAGTCGTGGTCGGCCAACATCTCGCGCGACGATTGCGGCAACACCCCTTCGTGACGACTTAAGGGGCGCCCGCCCACCAGCGAGAGTCCAAACAGCACGGCGCAAAACGTCGCCAGCAGCAGGTAATCTTGGCGCAAGAGCGGATCGCGCAGCGAGTCGCCGGACATACAGACATCCTTGTCGGCCGCAACTGAGTTTCCCAGCCGACTCGTTTACCCCAAATTGCGGCTACGTGTCCAGACGAGTCGCGCCGGCGCCGGCAAAACCACACGCCGAAATGCGTGATATGCCGTTTTTCTCTAGCCCGCAAACTACTTGTTGCTCGCGGGGGGCGGTTGGCGTCGCCACGCGCCGCGGATTAGCATGTCCGCTTTCGCCAGCCAACCATGCGTGCGCGGACCGATTTGTGGAGTGGACTCAAACCTATAACCCAACCGGCTCCGCGGTGCTGTCCACTCTGCTGGCGGCGCTGCCGATCGTTGTGCTGTTGGGGCTATTGGGCGTGTTTTCCTGGTCGGCGCCCAAGGCGGCGCTCGCAGGTTTGGTGGCGGCCCTGGCGGTGGCGATCTTCGTCTTTGGCATGCCGGCCTCCATGGCCTTGGTTGCCGCCGCGCACGGCGCCGCCTTCGGACTGTTTCCGATTGGCTGGATCGTTTTTTGCGCTGTGTTTCTGTATGCGCTCACGGTGCGGTCGGGCCAGTTTGAGATTGTCAAATATTCGGTTGCCTCGCTCTCGGAAGACCGCCGCATTCAAGCCATTCTCATCGCGTTCAGTTTTGGCGCCTTCATCGAAGGGGCTGCCGGGTTTGGCACGCCAGTCGCCATCTCGGCGGCGCTGATGATCGGCGCCGGCTTCTCGCCGCTCTACGCCGCCGGGCTTGCGCTGATCGCCAATACTGCGCCAGTCGCCTTCGGCGCCCTGGGCACACCGATCACGACCTTGGCCCGCGTCACCGGTCTGCCAGAGGCGCAACTCAGCGCGATGGCTGGTCGGCAGCTTCCGCTTTTTTCGCTCATTGTGCCCGCCTGGATGGTATGCACGATGGCGGGTTGGCGTGGGCTCAAAGGTGTCTGGCCGGCCGTGTTGCTCAGCGGCGGCAGTTTTGCCACGGTGCAGTTTGCGGTCGCCAATTGGATGGGGCCCACGCTGGTTGATGTCGCCGGTGGTCTGGTCTCGTTGGTGCTGGTGACCTTGCTGCTCAAAGTATGGCAACCGCCCAAGATTTGGCGTTTTCCAGAAGAATCGCGACTTCCACCCGCATCGCAGGCGCCGCGCGTCTATTCGCGCCGCGAAGTTGCTTCTGCCTGGGTTCCTTGGGCCCTGCTTTCGATCTGCGTGTTTCTATGGGGCTTGCCGCCGTGGCGCACTTTTCTCGATGGCGGACTTACGGGCGAGGCGATTAGCAAACGCGCCGCACAACAAGTGCCACTCACACGCTGGGAAACCCCCAATCGTCTGGCGGGTTGGACCGACTTTCCGATTGAGGCGCCAGGGTTGCACCGCCGGGTGCGCCGCGCGCCTCCGGCGGCCGCAGCGGATGAACTGGCAGAGGCGGCGGTGTTTCGCTTCAACTGGCTGTCGGCGACCGGCACCGGCATCTTTGTCGCGGCCATTTTGTCGGCGCTGTGGATGCGCACATCGCCGGGCGATTTTCTCCGCACCTTTGGCCGTACGCTGCACATGATGCGCTGGCCGCTGTTCACGATCGCCGTGATGTTGGCCATCGCCTATGTCACCCGCTACAGCGGAACCGATGTCACGCTGGGATTGGCGTTCACGCATACCGGCGTCTTGTACCCGTTCTTTGCCGCGATGCTCGGCTGGCTGGGGGTGGCGCTGACCGGGTCAGACACCTCCTCCAACGCGCTTTTCGGCAGCCTGCAACGAGTGACCGCCGAACAACTTGGGCTGTCGCCGGTGCTGATTAGCGCGGCCAACAGCACCGGCGGCGTGATGGGCAAGATGATCGACGCCCAAAGCATTGTGGTTGCCGCGGCCGCCACCGATCAGCAAGGGGGGGAGGCCGAGATCTTGCGTTTTGTCTTTTGGCACAGCCTGATTCTGGCGGCGCTGATGGGCCTGCTGACGCTCGCGCAGGCCTACTGGCTCACGTGGATGATTCCCGGTTGAGCCTCTATTCAATCAGCTCCCAGGAGAGCGGCGTGCCGCGAGCCATGTCGCGCTTGGCGCGGCGGCCGATTACCTCATCCAGATGCTTGGGGGGTATGCCCGCGGCGGGACGAATCGAACGCACATTGTCGGCGGTCAACGGCTCTCCCGCGCGAATATCGGCCACGGCGAACAGCGACCGGCGCAGTTCGCGGCAGGCGGCCTCGCTCGCGCTCGGCGTTAGTTCGCCAGTACCCAGCGACGACTCCACCAGTCGCACCGCGTCGACCAGCTCGCGAAACTCGTCAGGCTCCAGCGAAAATGCGCTGTCGGGGCCACCCGCGGATCGCGACAGCGTGAGATGTTTTTCCACAATGCACGCGCCCAAAGCCACCGCCGCGCACGCCACCAGCGGCGTGAGCGAGTGATCCGAAAGCCCGCCGGGAACGTCAAACTCACCGGCCAGTGTGCCGATGGCGCGCAGATTCATTTCAGTCGGCGCCGCCGGGTAACTGCTGACACACTTCAACAGCGCGATTTGCTCGTTGCCAGTGGATCGCGCAGCGCGCACCGCATCGGCGATTTCCTCGCGTGTGGCCATGCCGGTCGAAAGGATCACCGGCTTGCCTGTGGCCGCGATCAACCGAATAAGCGGCAGATCGACCAATTCGAATGACGCGATCTTGTAGGCCGGCGCCTGTTGCCGTTCCAGGAAGTCCACGGCTGAAGGGTCGAATGGCGTCGAGAAGAGCGCCAGCCCTAGGCGCCGAGCCTCCTCGGCAAGCTGCGGATACCATTCCCAGGGGGTCGCGGCCGATTGATATAGCTCATGCAGCTTTTGGCCGCGCCAGGGGCTATCACCCTCAATGCGAAACCACGGCCGATCGACATCGAGCGTGAGCGTGTCGGCGGTAAAGGTTTGCAGCTTCACCGCATCGGCCCCACACCTGGCGGCGGCATGCACCAACTCAACCGCCTCATCGATCCGCCCATGATGATTCGCGGAGAGTTCGGCCACGATGAACACCGGACAATCGACGCCGATGTTTCTGCCGGCGATTTGCAGATTCGGCATGGTCACGCTCCCGCGGCAACCGTGGTCGATGTGGCGGCTCCTTCGCTTTCGCGATCCAGCTCAAACCGAAACGCCGGCTCCCCCGCGTTCGACAAACAGCCGCAGTTGCGATAGCGCATCGCGTTGAACAGCCGCAAGGAGGGATGATTGTCTGGCTTGACCCAGGCCACAATCCGCCCGCAACCGGTGGCGCGAAAAACCTCATGCGTGGCCTGCATCAGCATTTGGCGCGCGATGCCATGTCCGCGCCGTGCTCGCGCCACGGTGAGCGAAACTACGGCCGCTCCCTCCTGCCAATGAAATCGAATTTGACCAACGGGCACGCCATGCCCGTCCGAGGCGATCCAGAACAGTGGCGTGTCGGCCGCCAGTTGCCGATGAAACCACCCCACGTGCTCAGACCAGTCGATTGCGTCCTGACGAAACGAAACGGCGCGCACCTCGGGCTCGTTGGACCATTGGTGAACCAGCCGCGCGTCTTCGAACCGTGCGCGGCGCAAATGTACGGTCCTAGTCAGCAAATCCGCCACCACGCGATCGGCCCCACGCCCGTCGACCAGTTGCCGTCCCTTTTCGCTCATGGCGTTTAGCCGCGCGGGATCGGACAAAAGGCCGCGAACCGCGCTGGCGATCTCTTGTGCTTGAACCGCGTCGCAGCGGCCCAGCTGGATCGCGGCGCCGTGCATTGCAAGCTGGCAGCCATTGGCGTCTTGGTTCTCCGCCAACGAAACCACGATCATCGGCGTGCCGATCGCGGCCAGTTCCCAGCAGGTCGAACCGGCGGCGCTGATCGCCAATCGACTCGCGCGCATCAGTTCTGGCAGATTGTCGGGCGATGTGATGACTCGAACGGCATGTCGGCTGCCGCTGGCCTGTTGTGCAAGCAGCTCGCGATGTGGATTGGCCGGGCCGGCGACTACCACGACTTGCAGCGCCTCGTCGAACGACTCCAGCGCACTAAGCACCGCGGCGGAAAAATTGGGCGGATCGGCGCCCCCCATGGTGACAAGGATTTGCTGACAGTCGTCCGCGCCAGGCCAGCGCACGGCGCGGTTACGAAACTCCCTGCGCAACAAGGCAAAGCGTGTTCCGCACAATTGCGCCGTTCTCGCCGCCGGATTCTCGACGGGCGCCGCGCCAAGATTCTGGTTCACTACCACATCGGCCAATGCGTGCGCTGCTCGCGAAAGATCGTCGATCAGTGCCAATCGCCAGCCCGCAGTTTTGATCGCGGCCAGATAGTCATGGCTGAACTGATAACCATCCACGATGACCCAGTGAGGTCGCCACGTCTCACAAGTAGTCAGAAGCGCCTGCGAGTCGCGCGCCAGATCGCCGGCCTCTGACAGGCGGTCAATGGCGAATCCACGTTCCGTTATCTGCCGGTCAAAATCCGCTGGCGCGTTGGTGGTCGCAAAGCGGGCCGTGCCGCCGGCGCGGCGCCAGCCCTCGGCCAGGGCGATAGAGCGCATCCAGTGTCCCATGCCGATCGTCGGTCCCGCGTCGGCCCGAATCAGCATGCGTCCCGCGTTCATACGGCCGCTCGCGGCGAGTGCGCGGCGTCGAATCGCGCCAGTCCGCGTGCGCGAATCGCCGCGGCAAGCTCGCGGTAGCCGAGCGTGGCGACATCGAATTCGCGCCACAACATTTGGACGTGGCATAGATCGTCGATCGTGTCCACCGTCCAGCGCAGATCGGAATGGTCCATGTCGTCGATCACATCGGCTGTGAGGAACAGTTCGGGGCGCTCCCAACGCAAGTAGGTGGTCACATGTTCCCGCGCCGCCGGTGTGACCGCCAGCCGGTCCATGCGATCAAGCGTGTCGCTCCAAAAGGCTTCTACATCCAGACCACGCGGAAAACTGCGGCGCACGACATTGCTGGCGTAATCACAGCCGTCGGAATGCCGCGCGATGGCTGCCACCACGCGGTCGGCCACCGCCGGATCGAGCAGCGGACAATCGGCGGTGACTCGCACGACTAGATCGGCGTCCGACTCGCGCGCGGCGCCAACATAGCGGGCCAGCACGTCGCTAATACTCCCCCGATGCCAACGAGTATCCAAGCGGCGGGCCAGTTCGATGATCGCGTCGTCTTCCGTGTTTCGCGTGGTGGCGATCACCACATCGTCGATCAATTGGCAGCGCCGCAATCGATCGACGAGTCGAGCCAGGAGCGGCTGACCATCGAGATCGGCCAGCACCTTGCCCCTCAGGCGGGTCGATCCCATCCGCGCCTGCACAATGCACACGGCCTTCACGACAGCGCTTCCCATTGCCAGGCCGTTGCTGGACGCGTTGTGTTGTTCCATCGGCCTTGCATGATCCAACTGTCATTGGCGGCGGTAGGCGAGGTGACGGCCGAGCCGCGTTCGACTTCGCTCAACATCTGGCCGATGGCCTCAACGGACAAGCGCTGCGGGTTTTCGTCGCTGCGATAGCGCGCCCCTTCGGCCAGAGGCTGGCCCCGTGGCGCATCGTCGGTTGTCCACCAGGGATGAGCCGGCTCAATGATGTACGAGTCGTCGAACTCGCGCGTCAGTCGCGCTTCGTCTTCGCTGATCAACACTTCGTGCAACTTCTCTCCCGGTCGCATGCCCACTTCGTCGATCTGACATTCCGGGGCGATTGCTCGAGCCAGATCGACAATGCCGAGGCTGGGAATCTTGGGGACGAAGATTTCGCCGCCGCGCAGCGACTCGATCGATTGCACGACAAAGCGCACTCCTTGATCCAAGGTGAGCCAGAAGCGAGTCATGCGACGATCAGTGACGGTTAGCCGGCCGCTGGCGCGCTGCGCCAAAAACAGCGGCGCCACGCTCCCTCGACTGCCGACCACATTGCCGTACCGCACGCAGGCGAAGCGCGTGGGTCCCGCGCCACGGTACGAGTTGGCCTGCACAAACAGCTTTTCGGCGACCAGCTTGGTGGCGCCATAGAGATTCACTGGGCTGGCCGCCTTGTCGGTGCTCAGCGCCAGCACGCGCTGCACTCCACGGTCGAGCGCGGCCTCGATCACGTTGCGCGCCCCCATGATGTTGGTCAGCACGGCCTCGTGTGGGTTGTACTCGCACGCCTCGACATGCTTGAGCGCGGCCGCGTGCACCACCACTGTGACACCTTGCATGGCGCGGCGCAGCCGATCGACATCGCGAACATCTCCCAAGAAGTAACGGACTTGCGGCGCCTGAATGCCCGCGGAGCGCATTTCGTGCTGCTTGTGCTCGTCGCGGCTGAAGACGATCAGCTTGCCGACATGCTGCTGTAGCAGCACCTCGGTCAGACGGCGGCCAAACGAACCTGTGCCACCAGTCACTAGCACCGATTGTTGCGACCAATCCACCGTCGCCATCCTTTGCGCGGGAAACGAGATGCGAAGTTGCGTGGGCAATTTTAGTCCATGCGTCACTTGGCTCCTATGGGAGTTGCCAAGACGCCCGTTGACCCGCAACGCAGACTGCCGGCATACTGGCGCCGAAGGGACGATCGCGCCACAAGGAGTTGGCTGGTTGAAGATTTTCGCCCGACATGAGCTGACGCCTGGCCACTTGCGATCCGGCGAAATGAGCCTGCTGCTGGAGGGATCTTGGCCGGAGCGGGAACCATCCGACGCTCGTCTGTCGCTCGACGACGAGGTGGACGCGCGATTTCAATGGATCGACGAAGAGGCGTCGCGCCTGGCGGGGGACCTCTCAGCCGCCCCGACCAGCTTTGGTGAGCAACCGCTCGACGCGGCTGGCCTGGCGTATCTCTACGCTTTGCCACTGCGCTATTTTCTCGTCAAGTTGCTGCGCCCGCTGGCGCTTTTCGAAGACCGGCCCGAGCTGGCCAGCAGTCCGCGCTGGGAGCTGTATGTCGAGCGCGATCTGGACCGCGAATACGAGTGGCTCGCTCGCGCGCTAGTCGACCGGTGGCATGGCCGGCTCACCGTGGTGGAACTCTCGACCCGGCGGCCGCCGCTGCCCGCCTTGCCGGGCAACTCGGCCGCGCGGCGCTGGCTTGGCAAGTTGCTGCGTCGATCGAGTCGGTCGCTGCTTGGCGAACCACGGGTGTTGCTGTGCGGCAATCCATCGCTGCTCGATCCGGTGTGCCAAGAGCTATTGAATCGAGGCGCCAGGGTCGCCTGGCTCTACGATCGCTTTGCGGTCAAGCAGTGGTTTCGCTGGAATAGCGCCGCGGTGGAACAACTGGTTTGCGATTCGAGTCTCGGTGGAGCGGCGCCAGTGTTTGGCGATTGGAATCCAGACTTGCCAGCGGTGCGTGGCGTCGATCTGCGACCCGCTTTGGCGGCATGGCTGGAACGGCAAGCTCTGGCAAACGGGCGGCGAGCCAATCGGTTGGTTGAACAAGTTCGCGGCAACTTGAACCAGTTTGAGCCCGATGTGGTGATCGTCGACGAGGACGCCTCTCCGTTGCAGCGGGCCGCGATCGCGCTCGCCCGCCGGCGCGGCGCCAGTTCGACAGTCGTACAGCACGGAGTGACGGGCGTGCGGTTTGGCTTTGTCCCGCTGGTGGCACATCAAATCTGCGTGTGGAACGAGGCCTCTCGATCGCAACTTGTTGATTGGGGAGTCTCGCCAGAGCAGGTAGTTGTCGCCGGTCCGGTCGGATTGACCCGACTGTGGCGCCGCGGGAGCCAGGGGGCGGAGCGGCCCACGGTGCTGCTATTGGCGACCACGCCCCCCAACGTTCAGCGGCCGGACGCGGTGACGTACCATCTCACCACCACGAGTCACGAGTGGATGCTGCGGCAAGTTTTCTCTGTCGCTCAACGCCTGGGCTGCCGACTGTTGATTCGGCCGCATCCGCGCGACCGGAACAGCCGCCACATCGAGCGCCTTGCTGCGGGCTTTGACGGGCTCGACGCTCGAATAACGCGCGGCTCGAGTTTGCAAGAGTGCCTATCGGGCGTCGATTGCGTAGTCAGTTGCGCTTCGACGGCGGGCTACGAGGCGCTGCTCGCCGGCGCGCCGGTGATTCAACTACTGCCGGCCGGTTCGGGCGAGGTCTTGCCGGACTCGCAGTGGGGATGGCTTGGCACGGCGCGTGACGAACGCCAGTTAGAGAGCTTGTTGACTCGCGCGCTGCGTGGCGCGAGTAACGGCGCGCCAGCGCCCGAGTTGCCAGATACGACCACCGTCGCGCGCCACATCGTCGAGGCGGCGCTGGCGCACACGACGGCGCGGCGCTGAGGGTAATCGTCGCGCGGACAAGGTGTGAAGTTGCGCGGTAGCCCCTTGAATCGCCATTTTCGTTTGGCTAGAGTGAAATCGCTTGCTGGCATTGCCGGCGAGCAACCGACCTCGAGGTCGACGGCTTTCAGGTTTCCTTGGAAGGAAATCAGATCGGCGCTGGGAGCCGTACCTCGGGGTTTTTTCATGCGCTCGCAGGCGCCCAACTCCCTGCTATACTTTTCTCGTGGCCAGACGCAAAGAACCGTACAACGTTTTCTATATTCCCTTGATCGTGATCGGCGTGGCCTTCGCCATCACGGCGTTCGCCTACTTTGCCATGGCGTTGCGAGCGCGGGGCGCGATCTACGCCGAGAGCGTGCCGCTCATGCAGTGGCTGTCGCGTCGCGGCGGATTGGTCTTGGCGATCGAATTGGGCCTGTTGGCGGTGGCCACCTTTGGCGCGATTGCCTCGGATCATTTTTCCATGCGCCGCCACGACGCAACGGATCGCGATCGTCGGTCTGAGTTATAAGTTATTGCCTGCAAGCTGTTTGCGATGACGCCTGCGGCCCGGCGAATCGCCCGAGCAAAGGTCGACCAGCAACGCGGATTAGCGCCTTAAATCAGGTGCTGGGCGCAAAACGCGATGTGATGGCCAGTGAGGTGGCCCTCTCCAACAGGCCCGATTGCCGCGGCGCTCGGCGAGGTTGATATTAGCTGCCATGACCAAACCAGCCGATGAGATCGAACGACTGCGGCGCGAGATTCGCCACCACGATCGGTTGTACTACGTAGCGGCGGCGCCAGAGATCACCGATCTCGAGTACGACCGCTTGCTCAACCGGCTCAAAGAGCTGGAAGCGGCCCATCCCGAGATGGTGTCCCCCGACAGCCCGACCCAGCGGATTGGCGATTCAGCCGTGGGAGAGTTGCCGCAGGTCGAGCATCGCAACCCGATGCTCTCGATCGACAACACCTATTCGCTCGACGAACTGCGCGCCTATGGCGACCGGATCGCCAAGTTGCTACCGGGTGAGGCAATCGAGTGGGTGGTGGAGCTGAAGGTCGACGGCGTGGCGGTCGCCTTGCTGTACCACGGGGGGCAACTGCGGCAGGCGGCCACCCGTGGCAACGGCCGCATCGGCGACAACATCACTCACAATATGCGCACCCTGCGCGATATTCCGTTGTCTCTCGAGGGCGACTTCCCCGCGGAGATCGAGATTCGCGGCGAGGTGTACATCACCAATTCCGACTTGTCGCGGATGAACGAGGAGCAGGAGGCTCGCGGCGAGACCTTGTTCGCCAATCCGCGCAACGCCGCGGCCGGAGCGGTTCGGCTGCTCGATCCCCGCGAGGCGGCGCGGCGGCGCCTGCGCTTCTTTGCACACAGTGTGGGCAATGCCGACGATCTTGCCGCTCAGTCGCATATGGAGTTCTTAGCGGAGGTGCGCGGCTACGGGCTGCCTGTCACGCCGCATGTAGAGTCGTTTCCCGATTTTGCCGCGGCGCTGGCATACTGCGAGGCGATCGTCGATCGTCTGGACGAGCTCGATTTTGAGATCGACGGCCTGGTGCTCAAGGTGAATCGCTTCGACCAGCGACGCCGACTCGGCGCCACGTCCAAGAGCCCCCGCTGGGCAATCGCCTACAAGTTCGAAAAATATGAGGCCGTGACCCAGGTGCTCGATATTCGCGTACACGTGGGCAAAACCGGCGCGATCACCCCGGTAGCGCACTTGGAACCGGTGACGCTGGCCGGCACGGTCGTGCAACGGGCCAGCCTGCACAACGCCGACGAAATTGAACGCAAGGACGTGCGGATCGGCGACTATGTCGTGGTCGAGAAGGCGGGCAAGATCATCCCGCATATCGTTCGCACCGAGATCCATCGCCGCGAAGCGGAGTTGCCGCAGTTTCAATTTCCCACGCGCTGTCCCGAGTGCGGCACGCAGGCCGTGAAGGACGAGGGAGGCGTGTATATCCGCTGCCCCAATCCGAGCTGTCCGGCGCAACTGCGCGAACGCCTGCGGTATTTCGCTGGCCGTAACGCCATGGACATCGAGGGACTGGGAGACAAGCTGGTCGACCAACTGGTGAGCGACCAACTGGTGCGCAGCTTTGGCGATTTGTATCGACTCGCTCCCGGGCAACTTGCCGACCTGGAGCGGATGGGCAAGAAATCATCGGAGAAGTTGGTCGAGAGCATTGCGGCCAGCAAGCAGCGCGGGCTGGCCAGGCTGCTGAACGCGCTCTCGATTCGGCACGTCGGCACGCGGGTGGCGACGGTGCTGGCCGATCAATTTCTGAGCATGCAGAAGCTGGCCAACGCCGACATCGAGCGGTTGAGCGACACCAACGAGATCGGCCCGGTGATCGCTCAGAGCGTGTTCGACTTCCTGCACAGCGACTATGGCCAGGCCACCATCGCCGATCTGGCGTCGGTGGGGGTCACGATGGAGGCGCCGCGCGAATTGCTGGCGGCCGCCGATGGCGTGTTGGCCGGCAAGACCCTGGTCGTCACCGGCACGCTGGAGCGCCATTCGCGCGACGAGATGGAGGAACTGATCGCCAGTCATGGCGGCAGAGCGGCATCGAGCGTATCGAAAAACACCGATTACGTCGTGGCCGGCGAAAAGGCGGGCAGCAAGCTGGCCAAGGCGCAAAAACTTGGCGTGCCAGTGATTAGCGAAGTCGAGTTTGAGCGACTGCTTGCTGGCGAATCGACAGAGGAACTAGCTCCATGAAACTGGCTGGCCTCGACCTCTTTCCTGGCGCCTCGAATGGCGAGTTTGGCTTGCCGCGCGAACTGGTCCCAGTGCTCGAACGCGGCGCCGGCTGCCGCGTGTGGGATACTGCGGGTCGCGAATATCTGGACATGACGATGGCCTGGGGGGCGGCCTTGGTAGGGCATGCCCATCCCAAGGTGGTCGAGGCGGCCACGGCGCAGGCCAGGCTCGGCGCCAACTTCGCCGCCGTGAATCAGCGATCGATCGAATTGGCCGAACGCTTGGCCCAGATCAGCCCCTGCATCGAGCGGGTGCGGCTTGTCGCCTCGGGCAGCGAGGCCACGTTGTTGTGCGTGCGGGTCGCCCGCGCCGCGACGGGGCGGCCCAAGGTGCTCAAGTTCGAAGGGGCGTACCATGGTCAGCACCCAATCGGTGTGGCGAGCATGATCGGCCCAGCGTCCGATGCCTTGCCACGGCCCGATCTGGCGGGGGCCGGCGCGCCGTGGCTGGCGCGCGATCTTGTGGTGGCGCCCTACAACGATCTGGCCCGCGCTGTGGCCATCATCGCCGAGCACGCCGAGTCGCTGGCCGCGGTCATTGTCGAGCCATTGTGCCGCTGCCTCTCCCCCGCGCCGGGCTTCTTGGAAGGCATTCGCGCGGCGACCCGCCGCCATGGCGTGGCGCTGATTTTTGACGAGGTGGTGACCGGCTTTCGTTTGGCGCTCGGCGGCGCGCAGGAGTACTACGGCGTGATCCCCGACCTGGTTGCCTATGGCAAGGCGCTGGGGGGAGGTTTTCCGATTGGCGCCTATGGGGGCCGCGCCGACTGGATGGAGGTGCTCGCCGAGCAGCGCATCGAAGAGCCCAATTACGTCTGGTCGGCCTCGACCACCGGCGGCAATCCGGTGTCGTGCGCCGCGGCGCTGGCCGCACTGGATCTATTGGCTGGCGATGGCGTGTATCCCTGGTTGCGTCAGCAAGGCGCTCGGCTGCGCGAGCGGATGGCCGACCTGCTCCGCGCGCACGGCGAAACGGCGCAGGTCTTGGGGGATGGGCCACTGGCGCAGGTGGTGTTCGCCGCGCATCCGGTGGTCGATCACCGCACGTATCGGGCGAGCGACCGTGCTCGCGGCCGGCGACTGCAAATTGAACTCGTGCGGCAGGGTGTGTTTTTGAATCCGATGGGGACCAAGCTCTACTTGTCGCTTGCCCACGACGATCGGGCGCTGGACGAATTCAGCGAGCGCTTCGCAGTGGCACTAACGCGATCGCGCGACGTTTAATCCGTTAGTGAGCATCACGCTAAAATGTCGCGCACGATCTCGCCATGCACGTCGGTCAGCCGAAAGTCGCGACCGGCGTAGCGGTAGGTGAGTCGCGTGTGATCGAGTCCCAAGAGGTGCAGGATCGTCGCCTGCAAATCGTGGACGTGTACCGGGTTTTCCACGATGTTGAAGCCCAGCTCGTCGGTGGCGCCATAGGTGATGCCCGGTTTGATTCCGCCGCCAGCCAGCCACATGGTGAAGGCCTGCGGATGATGATCGCGCCCCAGGCTGCGGCCAGTCGCGACGTTGCTTTCAACCATGGGCGTGCGGCCAAACTCGCCCCCCCACACCACCAGGGTGTCGTCGAGCATGCCGCGCTGCTTGAGGTCGGCCACCAGCGCCGCGGCGCCTTGATCGGTTTCGCCGCAGTTGGACCGATGATTGCCGGCCAGGTCGCTATGAGCGTCCCAGCCTTCGTGGTAGATGTTCACAAACCGCACTCCCCGCTCTACCATCCGCCGGGCCAGAAGACACGCGCGGGCGAACGAGGCCTTGGCCGGATCGACCCCGTAAAGTTCCAGCGTGCCACGGTCTTCGCTGGCCACATCCATGAGTTCGGGCGCCGAACTTTGCAGACGAAACGCCATTTCGTACGAGGCGATGCGTGTTTCGGTCTCGGGGTCTTGTTGTTGGGCCAAGCGTTGGCGATTCAGCGCCTCTACCAGGTCCAGTGTGTCGCGCTGCGTCTTGGCGTCGATGCCTGCCGGGCTGGTAACGTTGAGAATGGGATCGCCCTGATTGCGAAATCGCACGCCGGAATAGATGGTCGGCAGAAAGCCGCTCGACCAGTTCGCCGCGCCACCGCTGATTCCCTTGCCGGTCGACATGACGACGAAGGCCGGCAAATCGCTGGTTTCGGCGCCGAGGCCATAAGTGACCCAGGAGCCAATGCTGGGGCGCCCCGGCTGGCCAAAGCCGGTGTTGATAAAGATCTGCGCCGGGGCGTGGTTGAACTGATCGGTACGCATCGAGCGAACGAGGCAGATATCGTCGACCACCTTGGCCAAGTGCGGTAGCGTCTCCGCCAGCTCGGCGCCGCATTGGCCATGCTTTTCAAACTTGAAGCGCGGGCCCATCGCGGCGGCATTGGAACGAATGAAGGCGTAGCGCTGTCCGCCGATCACTTCGGGCGGAATGGGCTTGCCTTCGTACTTGGCGAGCGCCGGTTTATGGTCGAACAGATCAAGATGACTCGGGCCGCCCGCCATGAACAGGTGAATCACCGCCTTGGCCTTGGGCGCAAAATGGGGCGGCTTGGCGGCTAGCGGGTTCTCCGCTGCGCGCAGCGCGCTGGGGGCGCCGCCCAGGAGCGAAGCCAGCGCCATCTGTCCCACGCTCAGGCCGCATTGTCCCAGGAACTGGCGCCGATTGGAGCCGTTCGCCAGGTCGAACGATTGCCGCATCGCCATTACTCCTTGGTAATCATTTCGTCCAGATTCAGAACCGCCCGCGCCGTGAGCGTCCAGCCCGCTCGGGCAATCGCGTCGTCGCCGCCGACGGCCGCCACCACCGCGGCATCGATTTCCTTGTTGGTCAATCGATCCAATTGATGCTGGTGGAATTCGGTGAGCAGGGCGCGTTCGGCTTCGCTCGGTGGCCGCGCCAAACAGCGGCGAAATAAGCTGGTGACTCGGTCTTCCACCGTGCCCGACTGTCGCGCGAGTTGATCTCCCAGCGCCTGCGCCGTCTCGACGAACACCTCGTCGTTCAGCAGCGTGAGCGCTTGCAGCGGCGTATTCGACTCGTCACGCCGCGCGACGCACGCCTCGCCGCTAGGAGCGTCGAAGGTGTTGAACATCGCATAAGGCGCGGTGCGCTTAGCAAAGGTGTACAAGCCGCGGCGGTAGCGATCCTCGCCGGTGCTTACCTTCCACTCCAAGGGGCCGTATGCGCCTTCCGACGTGATGCCCGGAGGCTGCGGCGGAAAGACGCTCGGGCCGCCTAATTTGGATGACAGTAGGCCGCTTGCTTTCAGCACCGCGTCGCGCACCATTTCGGCGTCGAATCGCACTCGCGGCGCGCGAGCCAACAGCCGATTCTCAGGATCCTTATTCAACAGCTCTGGTGTGGTCCGAGACGATTGGCGATAGGTGGCGCTGGTCACGATCAGCCGGTGCATCTGCTTCAGCGACCAGCCGCGGTTGACCAGTTCGACGGCCAGCCAGTCGAGTAGCGCCGGATGCGTCGGCCGCTGTCCCTGATAGCCAAAATCTTCGGTGGTGCTGACGATGCCACGTCCGAACAGGATGGCCCATTGACGGTTCATCGTGACCCGACCGACCAGCGGGTTTTGCGGATCGACCAGCCAGCGCGCAAAGGTCAGTCGGTCGCGCGGCGCTGCCGGATCGAGCGGGTCAAACAGCGAGGGAATCTCCGCCGTCACCGCGTCGCCACGTTGCAAATACTCGCCGCGCGGATGCACAAACGTGGCGCGCGGGTTGTGCGCCGGCCGCTCCGCGAACACGAGCGTGGTGGGGTACG
>JAIBBY010000054.1 GCA_019694455.1 Pirellulales bacterium | reverse complement strand
TGCGCCCCGCAACTTTTTTTGCTGACCCCCTGACCCCCACCCCCATCATTTGCCGCTGGCCGGCGCGATGAGCGCGAAACAAAAACTGCCGGGTAGCTCCGCCCGTTCCCATGCCCCTCGATTGCTTTGGGAGCTTGGAAGTACCTTTCGGCAAGCAAGTCTCCCGACGCGCGGCGCCCGTTCCCGCTGGCCATGCGGGCCGCCATCGCCAGGAAGAACCTACCGGGCCGCTGACCAGCTTCCGCCAGTTTGGAAACCCCTCTCGAAAACCCGCGAATTTGTGCGCGCGCTTGGGGTGCGGTCCACCGCGTTGACGTTGTGGAGATTTTGCCCCCCCCGGTCCCCCGGTCAGTTCGGTTTGCTGGTCGCGCTCGCCACGATGGCCAGCACGGCTTGCCGTAGCGGTTCGGAGAGCTTCGGCCACGCCTCGATTAGGGCCGCCAACTCGGGGTTTTCTTGCGCCAAAAGCGCCAAGCAATCCGCCAAGACAGAATCGCGATTTCCCGAAGTCTCGACGCGACAATCGTTTGTATCGAGGGGGCAGCGGACTTCTAATCCGCAGGTTGCTGGTTCGATTCCAGCCGGGCGTACTAAAGTCTTCTCTCGCAAAACAGCAAACCGTCGCCGCCGTCGAGGCTTGGTAGGGCCGCCAGGGCCTCGCTACGCTCGCCCATGCCGACATGGCTGTAGCGGAGAATTGTGTCCACCTTGAGTTGGCATGGTAGCGAGTGTGACGCGAGCTGTCCTGCCTGGCACAGTTCATCAGCCTCGATGATCGAGCGTCACGACCGCTCCCAGTTGCGGGGCGAGGCCGATCTGTCGGTGGACGATCTTTTCGTCGGGAGCAGTCGTCAAGCGAAACCGAGCGTGTTGCAGAATCGTGCGTAGGATGACTCGCATTTCGAAGAGTGCGAAGGGACCACCCAGGCATCTTCTCGCTCCTCCCCCGAGCGGAATCCAGGCGTAGGGATCGGCGTCACGCTCCAAAAATCTTTCCGGTCGAAACCTCAGCGGTTCCGGGTAAATGTCGGGCCGGCGATGCACGTGGAATATGAACGGCACGACAAACATGCCGGCCGGCACTGTGAGCCCATCCAACTCCAACGGTTGAACCACGTAGCGGGCAGTGATCGGAACCGCCGGACGAACTCGCATCGACTCTTTGATGACGGCGTCCAAATAGCTGTCGTCGCCGACCGAAATCGTGTCATCGAGTCGCCGAAGCACGTCTGCATGGCGCACCATGCGTTCGGCGGTCCAGCACAGTTGCAGGGCGGTGGCCTCCTGGCCAGCCAAGAGCAAGGTGCGCAAGGTATTCAGTATCTCGTCGTCAGACATGCCAATTTCTTGGCTGTCGGTCGCTCTCAGGAGCATCGAGAGCACATCCGGGCGGTCGGTTTGCCCTTGCAGTCGTCGTTCTTGCAGCTCCTCACGCATCGGTAGATCCATGGCGGTCACAAGCGAGCGAAGTCGAGAGAAGCCGACAGTCCAGCGGCCACCGCGCGCGATCCCTAGCACCAGGGCGAGCAAAAACCGCTTCGAGCCGAGCTCTGCCGAGATTGCCATAGCATGTTGGCGAACCTGTTCGCGCCGCTTCACATCTGCGAGTCCAAACACGATTTCGAGCATCACTTCCAGGGCAAGTGCCTGCATGGAGCTTGTCAGGCTGACGCTCTCCCCCCAGGGCCATCGCTGGAGCATCCGCTCGGTTGCCGCGACCATTGAGGGCTCGTAGACACTCAGTCGCTGACCCTGCATGGACGGAAGCGTCATCCGCCGCCAACGAATGTGCGACGGACCTTCAAGGTGCACGACTGGTCCGAGGGCCACTTCGTCGGGTGTTAGGCGGCGAAGGACTTCGCTGAACTGGAGCACGCCGGAGTCCGCGAGAAATACTCGCTTGATATCAGCGGGATTGGTGAGGCAAACCCATGTGCCGTGACCCGGCATTTTGAGAGTGAACCGATCGCCGAGTTGCGCACAGCGTTGAAGAAACCGTTCGGGCGACGACCAGTATTCCCAGGCCTGCCGAACGGCGCCAACGCCCGGACCAGGTAGAGATTGTACGTCGAAAAGACCAGAAAGAGGCTGATTAGCCGAGTCTTGCACGGTTGTCGCGATCATAACCAAAGCTCCCTGAGACGGCGCGCTCCGGAACACAACCGACTCACCGGTCGGTTTTGGCATTAAATCGAGTTGGCCAGCGATTTTCAATAAAGACACCCAATTTTTTCCAAAATGAATCCCAGGCTTGTCCACAAACTTGTTAAAATCGACTGGCCAGTCGCCCCAGGACACCAATCTCGTGCCGAATATTACTCGCAAGCTCGTCACGAAGCAGACGTCCATCTTGGAGAGTGCCGTCGCGTTGTTCGCCGAGAGAGGGTTTGCTGCGACCGAGATGGACGCGATCGCAGCAGCAGCCGGAGTGGCGAAGGGCACCGTCTACCACCACTTCAAGAGCAAGGAAGACCTGTTCCTGGCGGCGGCCGCGCGGACGGTCGCCGAACTGAGAGAGTTCATCTTCGAAACAATTGCCTGTATTGATGACCCGGTCGCCGTTATTCGCACCGCTTGTCGCGCCGTGGCACGCTACAGCCAAAAGCACCCCGACGCCGTTGAACTCTTCGTCCAACAGCGCGCAGTGTTTCGCGACAACTCGCCGCTTATGCTGCTGATTGCCGGCCGGGATGAAGTGCAGCCGTACTTCGTTGACGTGGTGCGGCGCGGTATCACTGCGGGCGTCTTCCGCGACGTTGACCCGGAAGAGCCGGTCCGCGCGATCTCGAACATGCTATACGGGTTGGTCGTCAGCAGTTTTTTGGAAGGCGCCGCGGAGAAGCTCGTGACAAGAGCCGATCTGCATGTCGGATTGATCCTTGACGGTCTGATGAAACGGTCAGATTGATAGAAAGATGGCACGATCGCATGAGCCAGACATCAAGACGCGACCGTGCCTTCTCACTCTCCGCTGCCCCGCGACCGGGTTCAGAATCTGGAGTCAGTCGGAAACAAGTGGACCGCCGGAGAACTCTTTACGACATGCAGAGTTTGAGCGGGCACTGCATTCGCTTCGCTTTACAAGCCTGGGAGACCAGAGTTTGTCGCGCCGGGACGACGCATAATCGGTTTCGGTGCTATCTTGAGGGGTTGACTGGTCGACGCTGGCAGCGAGCAGGCCACGCCAAACTCGAGTCCCGCGCCCTACCTGCCGGCCTTAGCCAAGCTGCTCGGCCAGCGCGACAATGATGCCCTCGGGTCCGCGGATGTAGGCAAGCCGGCACGAGTCCTCGTACTGCATTTCGCCAATGACCTCTGCGCCATGCGCGCGCAGGCGCGCTACCACCACATCGATTTCATCAACGGCGAACATAATTCGACGGATCCCCAGCGTGTTGACCGGCGCGTCCACCGGCCCAAATCGGATCGCATCGGGCGTGTGGAACTTATCCAACTCAATGCCCTGCCCGTCGGGCGTGCGCAACATCGCCAGGGTAGCTCGGACATCCTCCAGTCCGATCAGTTGTCCAACCAAAGGCCCTTCGACTGTCGTCTCGCCCTCCAGCCTGAGGCCCAGTTCGATGAAAAACGCCTTGGTGGCTTCAAGGTCGTCGACAACGATGAGCACGTTGTCCATTCGCATTAGCGTCATACCCTTCCTGACCTTCGCGACTGCCTTCGACTTTAGCCGGACGTCGTACTTATTCCGCGCCACCGCACGCCAACCAGCCTCAACCCGGACCAATCAGCACGAACGTCGACCAATAGTACGGACTCTGCCATTTCGCTTGCTTGCGAATCCAGCGCTTGGCCTCGCACAGGGCCCGTGCGTAGTCGGGCGTCTGTCCGTCGTGTTCCTGCTTCGCCAGTTGAGCGCAGTAATAACTGACAAGACTCGCCGCCGCCTCGTCGTCGACCAGCCAGTTGCTGGCCACCACGCGCCGCGCGCCGGCCACCAGAAATCCGCGCGAGAGCGACCACACCCCTTCGCCCTGCTGGTTCGGCCCGTAGTTCGTCTGGCACGCGCTCAAGATCGACAAATCGCACGCCCGCAAATCGAGCTGATAAATCTCGGGCAGCGACAAAAATCCATCGTCGGCCGCGCCGCCGGTATCCGGCGCCAGCGCCAGCGCTCCAAAAAAGTTGCCGTACGATTGGTCGGCCAGGCCATGACACGCCAGGTGCACAATGCGCCGCCCGGCGACATTGCCGCGAACCATCCGCTCCGTGGCCAATTTCCCTTTGAGGATCGCCGCCTTGACCCCTTGCTTGCCAAAAACCTCCGTCACCCAAGTCGCTTCCTGCCCTGAATACGGCAGACGCGCAAGCTGTCCGCCCAGCCCGCCGTAACGCGCCGAGGTCGCGCCCGCTGGCTCCGCGGCATACGCCGGATCGCCCACCGCCAACACCGGCTCGCGATTGGCGGGCACTTCACCAGCCGGCCGCGTGGCCAGATTCAACAAAATCGTCGCCGACGGCGCATACTGGATTGGCGGCCCAACATCGACCAGATATTCCGGCGCGGCGCCCGCATTGGTCACCAACGCCTCAAAAGGCAACTGCGCCAGCGGGCCGTCGGGCACAATCACCAACTGCTTCACGCTGCCATCCAGCAGGCGCGCCCGAATCGCCTCGGGCGTCAGCAGCGTCCACAGCGCGGCCAGCTTGTCGATAGCGCTAGATGACTTCTCCGGCTTGGACAACAATTGCAACACCCCATCGCCAGCCTCGTTGGCCAGCATCGTCTGCGCGTCATAAGCCGTTAGCTCACCAGCGGCCAGCCCCAGCGATTGAGCTTGCTGGTCGTTCACAACAATCTTCTCGTCGCGCGGCATGTCGTCGGGACCGCCGACTGACAGCACATGGACGCCGTACTTCGAGATGGAGTAGTACAGTGCGATGGCGCTGCGCTCGCCGAGCCAGGTCTGAAGATGCGGCAAATCGATCGGTTTGAGTTGTTGACCGACAATGTCCCGAAACTTAGGACTCGCCGTGCGAATGGCGGAGTACGCTTCGACGGCCTGATGTCGAGCGACAGCCAGCGCGCTCCGCAGCCGTTGCAACTCCTGCTTTCGGCCCGACTCGTCGAGATCTTCGCGAAGCGGCAGAACCTCCAGTTGGCGCTCGATGCTCGCGATTTCAGCATAAGCTTGCTGTTCAGCCTGCTCCAAGGCTTGTCGCTGTTCTGCCGGCAGGCCCTCGAGCAAATTGACATGGGCGCTGGCCATCTGCTCCAACAGCGAGCGGTTGCGACCTCGCTCCAAGGCTTGAAAACCTGCGTCAAACTGGCCGTCATCCAAGTAGTACTGCGCCGGCACGATGAAGCGGTCTTGCAGCACCCCGTAAGACTCACTGCGCTCATGCGCGCCGCCAATGAACGAAGCGCGTTCCTCGTCGGCCAGTCGCATGCCCGCTTCAAAGTCGGCCTGCCCCTTTTCGCGATGTCCCGCGTTCCACGCGGCCAGGCCTCTCAGATAGCGTATTTCCGCCCGATCTGAGTGACTCCCCTCGGCGGCTTCCGTGATCGAGAGCGCCAGGTCGTACAGCGTTTCCGCCTCGCTGTACTGTTTGCGAATACTTAATACGCGGCCGATATCCACCAGGTCTTGCGCCAGCTCTGTCGATTTTGCGCCGTAAATCTGTTCGTCAGCCACCAAGGCGCGGCGAAAGACCGCTTCCGCCTCGTCCAAGCGATCTTGGGCGAAGTAGAGGTGCCCCAAGCCGTCGAGCGCGTCGACAAAGGGACTTTCCGCCCCCATCGCCGCGGCGATGTTTTCTCGCGCCTGAAGATGGTACTTTTCCGCCTCGTCGTACCGGTGACGTAAGGTGCAGATCGTGCCCAGGCTCTCCAGGCAGGTGGCCACTTTTTTGGGGTTGCCAATTTCCTCGCTCAAGGCGACGGCCTCTTTCAGGAACGACTCGGCCTCGTCTCGGCGACCGAGTTGCATATACAACAATCCCGTGTTGCACAAGTTGATTCCCACCGTACGGTGTCGCCAGCCGTGATTCTTCACGTGGATCGACCGCGCCTTGGCGTACAACGCTTCGGCTTCGGCGAATTGCTCCAGGCCGACGTAGCCGAGCGCCATGTTTTCGAGCGACATGGCGACCTGCGGCGACTCGGCGCCCCAATTGGCTTGTCGAATCGCCAGCGCCCGCTGATGCATGCGAATCGCCTCGCCGTAGCGGCATTGCTTGTTAAAACAGCTCGCGAGATTGTTGAGCGCGTCGGACAAGACCAAATTGTGAGGTCCCCAGCGCGCTTCGAAGATCGCGATCGAGTCCTTGGCCATGCGTTCGGCGTCTTGAAATCGTCCCCACTCGAAGTACACCGCCGATAGGTCAGTCAGCGCGGCGGAGTGCATGTCCGAACCTTGGCCGAATTGGCGCAGCGCATAGTCGAGCATGGTGCGTCCCACCGACTCGGCGTCTTGATAACGCCCCTGGTGGAGCAACTCGGTCAGTTGATGTTCGTACTGCAACATGGTCGGGTCGGCCAGCGCGACCGATGCGCCCAAAAAGACGGCGCATCCCATCACGATCAAGCGACCTGCAAGGCAAAAGCTCGCTCGCCTGGCTCGATGGCCAAGCGAACCGATCGCGCCGGCGGCATGAATAGCGGACATGCGTTGTCCCCCGTAATAAGCGTCGTGGATAATGTGCGCAACCGTGATACGGACCGGCCTAGAGAACTGTGACACTCCCCCGCCAAAAAGTTTACCCCCCGAGGTCGGTGCAAGCAGCGCTGCCGGAGCATAGAATGCCGACGCCCGAGCCCGTCCGAGGGATCCACTTCGAGGAAGGCTCCGAAATGTTCGAGAAGCTTCAAATCATGCTCAGAAACAACCGCATCCAGCGCTGGTTCGGCGGGCGGAACTAATCAGCGGCCAGCGCGCCGCTTTTGCGACGGCGCGAACCATTGATCGCCAAATGGCGTCTAGCCTCGCTTGCGGCAAACCGCCATGATTGGATCTGCATATGCTCTTGACCATCAACACCACGCGCCCATCCGCCGACGACCTTGGCTACTTGCTGCATAAGCATCCAGCGCGATTTCAGTCTTTCGATCTCAGCTTTGGGCAGGCGCACGTTTTCTATCCCGAAGCAAATCCCGATTCTTGCACCGCCTGTTTGCTGCTCGATGTCGATCCAGTTGGCATCGTGCGGGGCAAGAACATAACACACTTCATGCTGGCGCAGTATGTGAACGACCGACCTTATGCGGCCTCGTCCTTCATGAGTGTGGCGATCGCGCAGGTGTTTGGCTCGGCGCTGTCAGGCCGCTGCGATGCGCGGCCAGAATTAGCCAACACGCCCATGCCGCTTTCGGCCCGGATCGATGTGCTCCCCGTCCGCGGCGGCGAGCAGATGTTGGGTCGACTGTTTGAACCACTGGGCTACGAAGTCGAGGTCCGAAGGGCAGAACTGGATGAGCGATTTCCCGAATGGGGCGATTCCCCGTACTTCTCGGTCTCAATAAGTAAGGTGACCACGCTCCGCGATCTGTTGGTCCACCTGTATGTGCTCATTCCGGTGTTCGACAACCACAAGCATTACTTCGTAGGTGACGACGAATTGGAAAAACTCCTCAAGAAAGGCGATGGCTGGTTGGCCGATCATTCTGCCAAGGAGGAGATTGCTCGACGCTATTTGAAGTTTCGACCGAGCCTGTTCCGCGCCGCGCTCGCGCGCCTTGATGAAATGAACGACGCTGCCGAGGAGAATCCCAGCGAGCGGCCGGCCGATGCGAGCGAAGCGCTGCTAGAGAAGCCGCTCAGCTTGAACGAGCAGCGGCTGGGCGCTGTGCTGGCCGCATTGCGCGCGGCGGGAGCCGCCAGCGTCTTGGACCTTGGCTGCGGCGAAGGAAAGTTGCTCCGAGAATTGTTGCCGGTGCGCGCCTTCACTCGAATCATCGGGCTGGATGTCTCAGTTCAATCCTTGCAACGTGCGGCGCAACGACTGGGTTACGATCGACTGCCTTCCATGCAAAAGGATCGCATCACCTTGCTCCACGGGTCGTTGATGTATCGCGACAAACGACTATCAGGCTTTGACGCGGCCGCGGTCGTCGAAGTCGTTGAGCACCTCGATCCGCCCCGACTGAAGGCGTTCGAGCGGGTATTGTTCGAGTTTGCCCGTCCCAAGACCATCGTTTTGACCACGCCGAACCAGGAATACAACGTGATGTGGGAATCGCTTCCGGCGGGCACGTTTCGCCATGCCGATCACCGCTTCGAATGGACGCGCGAGCAATTCCAAGCTTGGTCGCGCGCCATGGCTGAACGCTTCGGCTATTCAGTCCGTTTCTTGCCGATTGGAATGGAAGCCCCCACAGTCGGTTCTCCGACGCAAATGGGCGTCTTTCATCGTGACTGACCAAGTCGCTAGCGCGGCAGTGCGGGTGCGTGGCACATGCAGATCAAGATTCCAAAATTGTCGTTGGTCGTGTTGATCGGCCCAAGCGGGTCGGGCAAGAGCACCTTCGCGCACAAACACTTCTTGCCAACCGAGGTGTTGTCGTCGGACCGTTGCCGTGGCTTGGTTAGCGACGACGAGAACGATCAGGCCGCGACGGCTGACGCGTTCGCCGTCTTGCATTTTATTGCCGCCAAGAGACTGGCTCTGGGCAAGCTGACGGTGGTCGACGCAACCAATGTGCAACCCGATGCGCGCAAGCCGCTTGTGGAGTTGGCGCGACAATACCACTGCCTGCCAGTAGCCATTGTTCTCAACCCTTCGGAGCGTATCTGTCAGGACCGCAACCGCGAGCGGGCCGATCGCAACTTCGGCCCGCACGTCGTTGCGCAGCAGCGCTCGCAACTTCGTCGCGGACTTCGCCAACTAAGCCGCGAGGGCTTCCGCCATGTGTTCGTGCTCGAAACTCCCGAAGAGATCGACGCCGCAAACATCGAGCGAGTTCCGCTCTGGAACGACCGTCGTGATGAACATGGACCGTTCGACATTATTGGCGATGTCCACGGTTGTTGCGACGAACTTGAGTCGTTGCTACGCCAACTCGGCTATCAGACGGTTCAAAGCGAATGCGCCGGCCAGAACGCGACGCCTGCCTATGCGCATCCGGCGGGCCGCAAGGCGGTGTTTGTCGGCGATTTGGTGGATCGTGGGCCCCGCATACTCGACACGTTGAACCTCGTGCGCAATATGGTCTCGACCGGCGCCGCGTTCTGCGTGCCGGGCAATCACGACATCAAGTTGCTGCGAAAGTTGCGAGGTCGACAGGTGCAAATCACTCATGGGCTGGCCGAGACGCTGGCCGAGATCGACGCCCTTGAAGTCACCGACGACGAACGCCGCAAGCTTTGCGATGGTATTTCCGATTTTCTCGATGGCCTAGTTAGTCATTACGTGTTTGACAACGGCCGGCTGGTTGTCGCTCATGCTGGCATGAAGCAAGAGATGCAAGGCCGTGGCTCCGGACGAGTGCGCGACTTTGCCCTCTACGGAGAAACGACTGGTGAGACCGATGAATTCGGTCTGCCAGTGCGCCACAATTGGGCCGCTGAATACCGTGGGCAGGCGATGGTTGTCTATGGCCACACGCCGGTGCCCGAACCAGAGTGGTTCAATCGAACAATCAACATCGATACGGGCTGTGTGTTCGGCGGCAAGCTGACGGCGCTGCGCTATCCAGAGAAGGAACTTGTTTCTTGCCCGGCCCGGCACACTTATTGTCAGCCAACCCGCCCATTCCTCGACGTCGACCAACTGGCGCCCGCGCTGTCCGCCCAGCAACAGCATGATGACCTGCTCGACGCCGAGGATGTGCTTGGTAAGCGACTCGTCTCGACCCGATTGCGCGGCAATGTGACGGTGCGCGAAGAGAATGCGACCGCGGCGCTCGAAGTGATGAGCCGGTTCGCGGCCAATCCCAAATGGCTCATCTACTTGCCGCCGACGATGTCGCCATCGGAAACCTCGCTCGAACCTGGCTTGCTCGAACATCCCGCCGACGCGTTTTCGTACTTCCGCAATCAAGGCTGCCCACAAGTTGTTTGTCAGCAAAAGCACATGGGCTCGCGGGCGGTTGTGATTGTTTGCCAAGACGAGCGGGTGGCGCAACTGCGGTTTGGGGTCATGGAAGATGAAATCGGCATTGTCTACACCAGGACAGGGCGTCGGTTCTTCAACGACGCCGAAATGGAGCGCCAATTTCTGACTCGCGTCCAATCGGCGCTCAGCGCCGCCGGATTTTGGAATGAATTTCAAACATCCTGGATTTGCCTAGATTGTGAGCTAATGCCGTGGTCGGCCAAGGCCCAGGAACTATTGCGGTCGCAATACGCCGCGACCGGGGCCGCTGGACGAGCCTCATTGCCGCAGGCGGTGGCAAAGCTGGAGCAGACAATTGTCCGTCTAAACGACGAAGAAAAAGCAAAATCGCAAGCAGTCGCCGCGGCATTTCAAGCGCGCGCCGAGAACATCGGAAAATTTGTTGCGGCCTATCGGCAATACTGCTGGCACGTGGAAACGCTTGACGATCTCAAGCTGGCCCCGTTTCACCTGTTGGCAACCGAAGGTCGCGTGCATACCGACAAGAGCCACGTTTGGCACATGGAAACGCTGGCCCGAATCTGCCGTGAAGACACTGACCTGCTGTTGGCCACGCCATTTGAGGTCATCGACGTGACCGACGCCGATAGCCAGGTTCGCGCCATTAAGTGGTGGACTGATTTGACCGAACGGGGAGGCGAAGGAATGGTCGTCAAGCCACACGACTTTATCTTCAAAGGACGCAAAGGACTGGTTCAACCAGCCCTCAAATGTCGCGGGCGCGAGTATCTGCGCATTATCTACGGCGCGGACTATGACCAGGAGCACAATCTTCACCGTTTGCGTAATCGCGGACTTGGCCCCAAGCGATCGCTCGCGCTGCGCGAGTTTGCTCTAGGTGTCGAGGCATTGGAGCGATTCGTTCGCCAAGAGCCGCTTCGCCGGGTCCACGAGTGCGTTTTCGGCGTGCTTGCCTTGGAAAGCGAGCCCGTCGATCCGCGACTGTGAGTCGCCCCCATCAGTCCCCTCTCGGCACCAGCAGCGCCAAGATCGTCTGCGCATACAGTCGGTGCCCAAAATCGTTCGGGTGGTTCAGCCCGTTGCCCGTCAGGTCCAGATCGTGCCGGTGAACCATATGCTCCGCACAGACTGGGTTCTTCTCTGCCGACGTCGACACGCACTCGCCGTGGTATAATGGACAAACGGCCAACGTGCCATTGCCTCCGGACTCAACGACGGTGCAAGTAGATGACGACGACGGAACGCGACCTCCAGCAATTCACGCAGTTTGTGCATAGCCATCTGAGCAGCGGCAATGCCGACTCAACTCTTGACGAGTTGTTCGACCTTTGGCGCCTTGAGAACCCACCCCTCGCGGAACGTGCGGCAAATGTCGCCGCGATCGCCGCCGCCATCGCCGATCTGAGACGCGGCGAACTTGGCGCCCCCGCTGGTGAAAATTCGCGACAGCTTCGACGGGACTTCGGCATTGCCGATCAATGAAGTTTCGAGTTTTCGAACTGACCAAGGCTCAATGGGACAAACGGCGCATCTTCGCGTGGCTGTTTGAACGGTCGCCGCAGGGCGCCGCCGCATGGCTCGCAGCGTACGATCAAATGGTTGCGCGACTATCCGACGTGGCCGGGTCGCTCCCAGTCGCGCCGGAGAACAGTGATCTCGACTTGGAAGTTCGACAGATTCTGTTCAAAACCAGGCATGGCAGAGTCTACCGAGCGATTTGCCATATCGATGGTGAGAACGTCCACATCCTACGTGTCCGCGGCCCAGGCCAGCCGCCACTTTCGGACGATGAGCTTCGCTGAGCGCGGGCTTCCTCACCTCCCCCCCACTACCCCCCTCTCGGCGCCAGCAGCGCCAAGATCGTCTGCGCATACAGTCGGTGCCCAAAATCGTTCGGGTGGTTCAGCCCGTTGCCCGTCAGGTCCAGATCGTGCTTATGCCGCAACAGTGCTTCCCAAATGGCGGTCACGTCGGCCAGCGCCACGCCGTTGCCGGTGAGCGCGGCCAGCGCGTCGCGATACAAGGGAAACATCTCCCGCGGCGTGTGAATCCATTCGCCATGGCCGATCATCGGCGCCACCAAGATCAGTTCAATTTCCGGGTCGGCCTGCCGTACTTGCTCGACCAGGGCATGCGTCCGCTCCTTGAACCAGGCCGGGTCGCGGCGCCCCACGTCGTTCATGCCATAAGCCACAATGATCAGTTGTGGCTTATCGGCCAAGAGTTGTGGCAGGTCGTCAATCCCGTTGGCGATGCTCCACCCGGCGATCGCTCGATTGACCAGCTTCACCTCGCCGCCATAGGTCGCTTCAAGCTGCGCGGCGACCAGATCGGGATAGGCCGCCTGCCCAGGCGCCGCCGCCACCACGCCCGAGGCGTTGTACCCCGCGCTGATACTGTCGCCAGAGACACCAATCGTCAGCGGCTGTTTGGCCCGCAATCGCGCCAGCGTTTTCGCAAGCGCCGCTTCCTGCAAGCTCGGCACGGCGCTGGGCCACGGCGCCGACCGTCGCCGGTACGTCACCTCGAATTGGCGATCGTGGAACCAAGACCCCGGCCCATACAACATATTTTGCTCAGGATGCCCCACGCGATGCGCATAACCGTCGCCGCTAGCCGCCGAGGGAAAAAGGTCGCTCCCCTTCACAAACTGCGGCGCGCTCTCCGATGTAAAAATCACCTCGCCGCCGTCCGCCGACAACCGCGCATCGCGGCCAATCTCCAACTTGCGCTGGCCATCCGCAGACCGCACCTCCAATAGCTCGCTCGCCGCCCAGCCCAGCCGCCCCGAAATCTCACCATCGGCCGTAAGCTGCATCGGCAAAACGCTCTCGCCGTAGACCACGGTCGAGTCCCAAATCGGCGCCAACAGATGCAGCTCCGGCAGCATCCGCGTCACTGCGGCCCGCTCCACCGCGCGAGGTTTCGGTTCCCCCGCCGCGCTGCAGAGCGATGCGAACAACGATGTCAAAAGCGCCACTACGGCGGCCACAGTCATTTGCTGCATCGGAGTGCTTTCTTCGGAGGGACGGACAGACAATCCAGGCGCTACTCTGCCGCCATCACCTGGCTCTGCGACATCAAATACGCCACCAAATCGCGAATCTCCTCCGGCGCGAGCAAGTCCACTAGCCCCTCGGGCATCAGCGACTGCGTCGAGTCGGCTGTTTCGTCAATGTCGTTCACGTCGATCGATAGCTTGTCGGTCGGCGTCTGCACCTCCCAAGTCGCCTCGGTCTTGCTCAAGATCACCCCTTGGATCACTCGCCCGTCGGTCAGCGCCAGGGTCGACATGCGAAAGCCCGGCGCCAACGTGGCGCTGGGGTCGATCACGTTCTCCAACAAGTACGCCAGGTTCGAACGCTGAGCCCCCGTCAGGTCAGGTCCGATCTTGCCTCCTTCGCCAAATAGCGTGTGACATTTGGCGCACGATTTGTCCCACAGCCTTCGCCCGCGACCGGCCTTGGCCTGCCCCAGCGACTCGGGCGTAAGCCGTCCGCGCACCTCGGCGATTCGCGCCTGCTTGTCGGCCGATATCGGCCGCAATTCTGGCCAGACCGCCCGCAGCTTGTCTTGAATCTCCGGCTGCTCGAACGCCTGCATCTGCCGCACCTGAAAAATCGAAACAAAGTCGCGCGAGATGGCGCCGCCCTCGATCGCCCGCAATAGCGCCAAGGCCGATGTCGGTCGCGCGATCAGTGTTTCCAGCGCGGCGTCTTGCGCCGTAGGTATCAAGCCAGGAAAGCGCCGCACGATCAACTCCGCCGCGGCCGGGTTGTCGAACGATGCCAGCCCGCGCACCGCGCTGGCCGCCAGGTCGCCGTCGCCCAACAGCGCCTCAAAGATCGCCTCGCAACCTTCCGCCCGCGCTTCGGCCAATGCCTCCACGGCCGAGCGCCGCGTGTCCAGATCGGCCTCAGCACTGGCCGCTAACTTCTTTAGTTCGTCCAGCGCGACGCCATCGCCAAACACCACCGCCATCTCGCGTAGCCGTTGTCGCAGTTCCGCGTCGCCGTCAGCTTCCAAGGCGCTCGCCACCGCCTGCCAGTTCTCCGGCTGTGGCGCACGCCGGCGCCCGCGCAACCCTTCGGCCATGCCAGCCACCAGGTCGCGCCGCACCGCGGCGTCGTTACTTGCGCGCGCCGCTTCTAATAGCGCGGCCAACCCCGTCGGCGCGCGATCGGCCTCCTGCGTCAATCGCCGCGCGATGAATCGGCGCAAAAGCGGTATCTCGGCGCCCACGGCCAGCTTCACCGCCTGCGCCGGAAACAACGGTGTCGCCGCTTCGCAGCCATACCAGAGCAATAGCGGAAACTCCCGATCGTCCGCCAACTCCTCATGTGCGGCCAAACTGCCTGCGATCGCCAGTCGCTGCTCCGCCGGCAGTTTTTGCAATGCCGACGCCAGATACAACAACACCAGCCCAGACTGCTCCTCTTTCGCCAGTTGGGCCAATCGCTCGATAGCCCCATCAGACGCCGCACCGCGATCGACCAGCAGTCGCACGCCCCACGTCCGCACATGCTCATCGACGTGCGCCAACTGCTCCATCAGCCAGCCCTCGGGCGCCGCTCCGCAGGTGTACAGCGTCCACATCGCGCGTAACTGCAGCGCCACGTCCTGCTGTTCATCGAACAATCGCCGCAGCGCCTGCACGGTCTTTTGAAAATCTCCCCCCGCCGCCGCCCGTTCGGTCAACAGTCGCTGCGCCTGTCGTGCGAACCACACATTCTCATGCTTCAATAGTTCGACCAGCGCCAGATTGTCCAGCCGCGCCAAATCGGCCGCTGCCGCTCGCTCGTGCGTCCCGTAGTCAATCTTGAAAATCCTGCCCGAGCTACGGTGGACGCCATCTAACTCATGACACTCTCCCACGTCGGTCCAATCCGCCACATATACTCCGCCGTCGGGGCCCGCCAACAGTTCGATCCCACGAAACCAAGGATCGGACCAAAAGAATTGATCTTGGCCATGATGAGCCACGTAACTCGCCCCCGCGCGCTCCAGATGATCGACATTCAATCGCCGTCCGTGCAGGTTGATCGTCAGCACCGCCCCGCGGTGCGGCGCCGGCCATTGATTTCCCTGATAGATCAACAGCCCCGAATGCGCGTGCCCGCCTCCCGCTTGGTCGGTGCTGCCGGTCACTCCGTGCCGAATATCGTTCCACTTCTCGGCGGTGTCCCAATGAAAATGGTCCGCCGTCTGCTCAATCAATTGATACACGTATGGGTTTGAGTCGGCGCCAAACATCCGCCGAAAATGCGCCCCCGGCACGGCGTGCCAAAGGTGGCCAATCACCGTGTTGATGAAGAACAACTCGCCATGCCGATCCCAGTCGTGCCCCCAGGGGTTGGTCGTGCCGTTGGCGACCATCTCAATCTGGCGCGTCTGCGGATGAAACCGCCAGATGCCCGGCCCAATCTCGACGCGCTCGCCTGCCTCCGCCCCCGGCGCGCCAACGTGTCCCACATGCGTAATGCCGTTGCGCCCATACAACCAGCCATCGGGGCCCCACTTCAGGCCGTTGGCAAAGTTGTGCCGGTTGGCCGGCGTCAGATCAAAGCCCTCCAGCACCGTCTGCGGCGGACCATCAATCCGGTCGTCGCCGTCGCGATCGGGCAAGAACAACAGTCGCGGCGGACAAAGCGCCCACAATCCCCCCGCGCCAATCTCAATGCTCGTCAGTTCCCTCGCGTCGTCCCAAAACACCGTGCGCTCGTCGGCCCGTCCGTCGTGGTCGGTGTCGGCCAAGCAAATGATCCGGTCGCGCACCGCCTCCAGTTCCGGCGTCGGCGCCACCGCGTAGGTGTAATTCTCAGCTACCCATAATCGCCCCCGCGCGTCGGTCGTCATGGCAATCGGTTGTCGTACCAGCGGCTCGCTGGCGAACACGCTCACCCGAAAACCCACCGGCACGCGCACCGCCCGAGCAACCTCCTCCGCCTTCGATAGCGCCGGCGCGTCGCGCTGCGTGTCGGGCGGGTCATCGGCCGCGGCACAGCACGGCGCGAAGGCAATGCCAAGCATCAACACAATCAACCCGTATCGCATGCGGCTCATCCCAGGAAGTGACATCTATATAAGGAAGTCGCGGGCGTCGCGCGGCGGCCGCCATGCGCTGGCCGGCGACTAGGCAGCGGCCCCTAGCCGCCCCAACAGTTCAAACGTGTAGATCCCCGTGTCGTGCCCGTCGCTGAACTCGATCGCGTAGGCATAGTTGCCCACCGGCTTCATCCCCAATAGCTCCAGCGGTCGCGCCTCGGCGGCCGAAAGCACCGGCAACAGCCCCGCCGGCTGAGGGGGCGCGTCCCGCTTCTCGCGGCACGTCGCGCAAGGACACGCCTCGCGCAACTCGCGCACCGTGTACTCGCGCCGCGCTCCGTCGCTCCACTGAATCAAAAGCTTGCCCCCCGCCGCACGCTCAAGCTGGGTCGGATATGCCGTCGCCATGGCCGCTCGCTTTCCTCGTCCGCATTGACAGTAGCGGCCCATTCTACGCTGCTTCGCGCCGCGCCGCAGGCGGTTGTCGCGCGCCGCAAGATGCGGTATTTTCGCTGTTGGAAAATCGCCCCCCAGATTTGCCCGCCGGCCCTGCCCTGCCACGCTCGCCTCGCATTGCCCCGGCCGTCTCCGCCCGCACTTGTACTCGACTGGGAAATACCCGCATGAGCCCCACCGACGCCACCGCTGCCGCCACGCCAGAAGACATCCGCGCCGCTCGCCAAAAGCTCGACGCCCACGCCTACGAAACCGTGCAGTGGCACTTTCATCCGTCGAGCGGCTGCCCCTTCTGGTTGGAAAAGTCCAAGGAGCTAAAGTTCGATCCTCTGAAAGAAGTCAAAACTTACGACGACCTGAAAAAATTCCCCGAGTTTCAAGACGAGTGGCTCCGCGGCGGGCCAGTCCGTCGCTGGGTTCCTCAGGGACTCGCCAAAAAACCGGTCTATGTCTTTGAAACCGGCGGCACCACCGGCATCCCCAAAAGCCGTATCAGCATCGACGATTTCCGCACCGACTACGAGTTGTTCAGCGACACGCTCCCCGAGCAATATTTTCCGCGCGGCGCCAATTGGCTGATGCTTGGCCCCTCCGGTCCGCGCCGTCTGCGCTTGGCGGTCGAACACTTGGCGCAGCATCGCGGCGGCATCTGCTTTTGCGTCGATCTCGATCCGCGCTGGGTCATCAAGCTCATCAAAAAAGGTTGGATGGAGCACCTCGAAGCCTATAAGCAACACGTGATCGATCAGGCCATTAGCGTGCTCGGCGCGGGCCACGACATCCGCTGCATGTTCACCACTCCCAAGCTGCTCGAATCGCTCGCCACCGCGCTCGAGGCCCGTGGCTCGTCGATCAAAGAGAGCGGCATCACCGGCATCTTTTCCGGCGGCACCGAGTTTACGCCACAGTGGACCCGCTTTGCCTGCGAGGAACTGCTCGACGGCGTCTATATGACTCCCACCTATGGCAACACCCTGATGGGTCTGGCTTGCTCGCGCCCCGTCCGCGCCGAAGATGGCTACAAGATCACCTACTACGCTCCGCAACCACGCGCCGTGATCGAGGTGGTCGAGTTCGACAACTACCACCAGTCGGTCGGTTATGGCCAGACGGGCCGCGTCAAACTCACCACGCTCACCAAAGAATTCTTCGTCCCCGGTTTTTTGGAGCGCGACGAGGGAGAACGAGAGCAGCCGTACGCCAAATATCCTTGGGACGGCATCAGCGGCGTGCGTCCGTTTCACGAACTGGCCGAAGCCACAACCGTCGGCGTATATTGAACGTCTTGCTGTCGGCGCTGCCTGCGGAATTCCTCGCAACCGGAGATGATCTAGCGTGCTCGAAATTCCTGTTCTCCGCTGGGGCAAACCCTACGAGTCGCTCGAAAAAGAGGATGTCCTGCACTTCCTCACTGGCGAGCCGCTGGCCAAGGTGCATCAGGCCAACGCCGGGCTGGTGCAGCGCGACATGCGCCAAGCGCAGCGCGCCCGCGACGTGCTCCGCGACATCCCCTGCGACGAACTGATCGGCCGCATCCGCAAGGCCGCCGATCTCTACCTAAGTGGCACGCTCCCCGTCGGCACGGGCATGCAGTCGCCCGACGAGTTCGCCCGCATGCAATCGGCCACCACCGGCCTGCCGGTGCACATGGCCAAGGCGAACATGACCAAGAACCACTTCGTCTTGAGCCACATGGATCAAGTGCTCGATGCCCTCACCCGCGGCCTCGACCTGTCGATCCTCACCAGCGGCTACGGTGTCGAACAGCGCGGCGTCGTCGTCAGCTACCAAGCGCAGTCGCCGGTGCTGGGTCTGGTGCTCCCCTCCAACTCCCCTGGCGTGCATACCCTTTGGCTGCCCGTCATTCCCATGCAAATCGGCCTGGTGCTCAAGCCCGGCCCGCAAGAACCGTGGACTCCGTACCGCATGACCGCCGCCTTCACCGAGGCGGGCATCCCGCGTGAGGCCATCTCAATCTATCCCGGCGGCGCCGATGTCGGCGCGGCGGTCCTGTCGTCCGCTGAGCGCTGCATGATCTTCGGCGGCGCCCCCACCGTCGAACGCTACAAAGGCAACCCCCGCGTGCAGGTGCATGGCCCCGGCTTCAGCAAGATTCTCCTCGGCGACGACGTGGTCGACCGCTGGGAAGAATACATCGACTTGATGGCCGACAGCGTCTATCTCAACAGCGGCCGTGGCTGCATTAACTGCTCCGCCGTCTGGGCCTCGCGCCACACCAAGGAAATCGCCCAAGCGCTGGCCGAAAAGATCGGCCCCGTCGAGGTCAAACCGCCCGACGATCCCCAGGCCGCCTTGGCCGCCTTCACCATCCCTGGCTCGGCCGCCGCTATTTGGAAGTCGATCGAAGCCGGCTTCAAAGAATCAGGCGTCACCCACATGACCGAAAAGTACGGCCCGCGCCTGGTCGAACTGGAGCGCGCCGCCTACCTGCGTCCCACAGTTGTGCATTGCGCGTCGCCAGAGCCGGCGCTCGCCAAGGCCGAATATATGTTCCCGTTTGTCAGCGTGGTCGAGTGCCCACAAGACAAAATGCTCCAATCCATCGGTCCCACGCTGGTCTGCACCGGCATCACCGACGATCCCAAGTTGCAACGCGCCCTGACAGACGCCACCCACATCGACCGCCTCAATATCGGGGCCATTCCCACCATCAAACTCGACTGGCTCCAGCCCCACGAAGGAAACATCGTCGAGTTCCTGTTCCGCGCCCGCGCCTTCCAAGTCCCCGCCGACCGGCTCGCCACGCTGGCAAGCTAGTCGCGCGCGTCCACCCCACCGGCTCGCAGCATGACTTTCACCCCCTTCGACTTTCAACCGACGACGCGCATCGTCTTCGGGCCAGACAAGGTCGACGAACTGGGGCAACTGGCGCAACAGCTTGGCGGCGGCCGCGCCTTGGTCGTCACCGATGCCGGGCTCGTCGCCGCGGGGCATGCCAATCACTCGCTCGCGGCCCTCGCCGCGGCCGGCATCGCCGCCGAGGTCTTTGCCCAAGTCCACGAAAACCCCTCCACCCTCGATGTCGAAACCGGCGCCCAACTCGCCCGGCAGTTCCAGCCCACGCTGCTGGTTGGGCTGGGCGGCGGCAGCTCGATGGACTGCGCCAAGGGAATCAACTTTCTCTATTCCTGCGGCGGCCGCATGCAGGACTATTGGGGAGTCGGCAAGGCCACCGGCCCCATGCTCCCGATGATCGCCGTCCCCACCACCGCTGGCACCGGCAGCGAAACGCAGTCGTTCGCCCTCATCTCCGACGCCGACACCCACACCAAGATGGCCTGCGGCGACAAGCGCGCCGCCTGCCGGGTGGCCATTCTCGATCCCAAGCTCACCCTCACGCAGCCGCCGCGCGTCACCGCGCTCACTGGCCTGGACGCCATCGCCCATGCGGTCGAAAGCTACGTCGCCACGCGGCGCAATCCTCTTTCGCTCTGCTTTGCCCGCGAGGCTTGGCGCCACCTGGAAGACAGCTTCTCCCGCGTGCTGCGCGATCCCACCGATCTCGAAGCCCGCGCCGGCATGCAGCTTGGCGCCTCGCTGGCCGGCCTCTCCATCGAGCACTCCATGCTCGGCGCCGCGCACGCGCTGGCCAATCCGCTCACGGCGCAGTTCGGCGTCGCGCATGGTCAGGCGGTGTCGCTCATGTTGCCGCATGTGGTGCGATTTAACGGCGTCGCTTGCCAAACGTGGTATCAAGAACTGCTCGCCGCCAGTAGCGGTCAGAACGGCGCACCGCGCGTCGAGCATGGCGCCGACGGGCTCGCCGATTTCCTGATGAGCCTGGTCGACTCCGCCGCGCTCCCCACGCGCTTAGGCGCGCTCGGCATCGACGAATCGCGCCTCGACGACCTGGCCGCCGCCGCCGCCAGGCAGTGGACAGCCGGCTTCAATCCCCGCGCAGTCGGCATCGCCGAACTACGCGAGCTTTACCGGGGGGCCCTATGATCGCGCGTCGCGCTGGCTGCATCGTGGCGCCGCTATTAGCGGCACTGGTCATTCTCTCCGGCTGCGGCCAATCGCCGCCAGCCGCCAACCAATCTAGCGAACCTTCTGCGCCGGCGACGACCGTCCACGAACCCACAACTAGCGAGCCATCTGCCGAAACGGCGACTGGCGAGGTCGCCACCGCTGCCACCGACATTCCGCACGACCCGCCGGCCGCGCCACCAGAAGAAATCGTCACCGATCCCGCACTCTGGCCCAGCGCCGAGGCCTGGCCCATGGGGCGCGGTTCACCACTGGCCACCGGTGTTGCCGTCAGCCAACTGCCCGACAAGCCCGATCTGCTGTGGAAGTTCACCGCGCCCGATGGCGCCTTCGAAACCAGCCCCATCATCGTCGATGGCACGGTCTACATCGGTTGCCTCAACGGCTATCTCTACGCGCTCAACCTCGCCGATGGCGCCGAAAAGTGGAAGTACCATAGCGAGCTTGGCTTCTACGCCTCCCCCGCGCTCAAAAACAGCAAACTCTACATCGGCGACGCCGAGGGCAAGTTCCACTGCGTCAGCGCCGCCACCGGCGATCTGCTCTGGGGCTTTGCCTCGCAGGCCGAGATCAACTCCGGAGCCAACTTCCACGGCGCCAACGTCCTCTTCGGTTCGCAAGATTCGCATCTCTACTGCCTCGACGCCGAATCGGGCAAAGAGGTCTGGCGCTTCGCCATCGACGATCAAATCCGCTGCTTTCCCACCGTCGTCGGCGATCGCTCCTTCGTCGCTGGCTGCGACAGCAAGTTCCACATCGTCGACCTCACCACCGGCACGGAAGTCGCCAGCGTCGATATCGAGGCGCCCACCGGCGCCGCGCCCGCCGTCGGTGGAGACTTTGTCTACTTCGGCACCGAGGGCGAAACCGTCCTCTGCATCAACTGGCAAAATCCCCAAGTCGTCTGGAAATATCGCGACCCCAAAAAACGCATGCCGTTTCGCTCCTCCGCGGCCCTCGCGCCGCAACTGGTGATCGTCGGCGGACGAGACAAAGTCGTCCACGCCCTCGATCGCGCCAGCGGCGAAGAGCGCTGGCGATTCGTCACCAAGGGACGCGTCGACGCCTCGCCCGTCATCGTCGGCCAGCGCGCCTATGTCGGTTCGGCCGATGGGCGCATTTACGGTTTGAATGTCGACAGCGGCCAACCAGAATGGGAGTATGAAGCGGGCGGAGGCTTCTCCGGCGGCGCCGCGGTGGCGGCCGGCAAGCTGGTCATCGCCAGCGAAGACGGCTTCGTTTACTGCTTCGGCCAGAAGTAACCGCCTAGGGCCCGCCAACCAATCCAAATTCAAACCACTGCTGAATTCACGACTCGACGAGGTCTTGCGCCCAGCAACACACACGCCGTTAGCCAACCCGCGGGAGGATGCCGACATGGCCACAGACACGCAAAAAAACACCGAGGTCGGCAGCTACTTCATCGCCAACTATCCTCCCTTCTCGCAGTGGGGCCCCGAGGCGCTGCCGCAGGTCCGCGCCGCGCTCCAGTCGCCGCCGGCCGCTGTTCCGCTCGGTCTCTATCTGCATATCCCCTTTTGTCGCAAGCGCTGCAAGTTCTGCTACTTTCGCGTCTACACCGATAAGACCGCCGGCGACGTCGAGACCTATGTCGCCGCTCTCTCGCGCGAAATCGAGCTCGTCAGCCAACTCCCGGTTATGGGCGGTCGCCCCTTCCGCTTCGTCTATTTCGGCGGCGGCACACCGTCGTTCTTGAGCGGCAAACAACTCACCAGCCTCGTCGATCGCCTCCGCGCCAACATCAACTGGGACCAGGCCGAAGAGGTCACCTTCGAGTGCGAGCCCGGCACCCTCTCGCGCCCCAAGCTGGAAACGCTCAAAGAGCTGGGCATCACCCGCATTAGCCTCGGCGTAGAGAACTTTGGCGAGGCCGTGCTGGAAGCCAACGGCCGCGCGCATCAAGCGGCCGAGATCTTCCGCGCCTGGGACTGGATCCGCGACATCGGCTTTGTCAACACCAACATCGACCTCATCGCCGGCATGGTCGGCGAGACCGACGCCAATTGGCGCATGTGCCTGGAGCGCACCGTCGAGCTCGCCCCCGACAGCGTCACCATCTATCAAATGGAACTCCCCTTCAACACTGTCATCTCGCAAGACATCCTGCACGGCGGCCAAAGCCCCATCGCCGACTGGGCCACCAAGCGCCGCTGGATGAGCGAGGCCTACGACGCGCTCGGCGCCGCCGGCTACTCTGTCTCCAGCGCTTACACCCTGGTGCGCGACAAGCATCGCGTCAACTTCAGCTATCGAGACAATCTCTGGCGCGGCTCCGACCTGTTGGCCACCGGCGTCGCCAGCTTTGGCCATGCCTCCGGCGTGCATTACCAAAACCACCCCGACTGGGCGCAGTACATCGCCGCCCTCGACGCCGGCCAGTTGCCGCTGGCCCGCGGCCTGCGCCCCACCCCGCATCAAATGCTCATTCGCGAGATGGTCTTGCAACTCAAAACAGGCCAACTCGACGCGGGCTACTTCCGCCAAAAATACTCCGCCGAGATCGTGTCCGACTGGCGCGACGTCTGGCAAAAATACGCGACCGACGGCTGGGCGCAGATCGACGGCGATCAGATCACCCTCACCCGCGACGGTCTCTTGCGCGTCGACGCCTTGCTCCCCGCCTTCTTCGAGCCAGAACACCAAGGCGTCCGCTATACCTGATCGTTCAGCGGCAAGCTTGGCGTGAGAACAACTCCCCTGTTCCCCCGCTGCGTCTTCGCGCCTCTGCGGCTCCTCCTTCCTCCCTTGCGCCGGTGTGCCATGCTCCACGGCGCAGCCGTGGGCATGCCGAGCAACGCGCGAGTCAAGCTCAGCCTTCGCCCCCGCGCAGCGAAGCGCAGCAGGGGGAGAAGGTGGCCGAAGGCCGGATGAGGGGGGAGGGCTTACACTCACTGCCAACACTTCATTCGCGCGGATCGTGCCAGTCTCCCCACTTCGACAGATAGCTCTGGTACGCCGGCGAATCCTTAGCCCGCGCCAAGAGCCACTCCTTCGTCTCCGCCACGATCCCCTGTTCCTCATCCAGCGACAAATCGCCCAGCATCACATGACTGCGCAAAAACGTGAAATACGTGTCCAACGTGTCGCAGCGGCAGTAGTCGTTGATCTCGGCCAGCTTGTCCTCGTTGTACAGGTCCTGCACCATGCAGCCTTGCACGTCCATCTTGCCGGGCTTGCCCAGCAGATTCGCCGCCAGGTTCAATCCCCCCGTGAACCGCGTGCAACCAAAGTTGGTGAGCAACTCCTGCAGGTCGAAATGCCCATCCAGGTTGAAGCGGTTTCGCGGCTGCTCAAAGCTCCGCGCCTTCAGCGCGAACCAGTTCGGGATTGCGATGCCGTAGCGAAACGCCGACAACTCCAGCACCGGAATGTCGAACGTCCGCCCGTTGAAGCTCACCAACGTCGGCCGTCCATACTTTTCCCAGCCGCGCCAAAAGTGCTCGGTGATCACGTGCGGCCGAAACCGCGGCTCGTCCAACACCACCAGGTCGATCAGCCGGTAGTCGCTCGCCACCTTGGCGATTGCCGCCGATACCGGAACCTGATAGGTGTACGGGATAAAGTCGCTGTCAAACTTTTCCAACAACTCCGCCCGGTAGCGGCTCACCGCCTCGTCGGCCGGCAGGTTCTGCCCCGGGTAGCGCAGCTTGGAAACCAAGGCTCCATCGGCCACGGTTTCCAGATCAAACACCAGATAGCGAACACTCGCCGCGGGCGTCATGGCCATTCCTTGTCGTTGGCGGCGGCGACCCAATCCGGCAACTGCGGTTGCCAAGTGGCGCCGCGATTCTGAGAATAGTGGAGAATAACAAATCTCCCTCGCGCCGCGCATCCCCACCCCAGCGATCGGCGGCGCGCGGGGCACGCCACGCCCGAGGCTCCGCAGCACGTGAACATCTCCCGCAACCCCACGCGTTCGGTTCGTATTGGCGACCACTCCATTGGCGGCGGCGCGCCGATCTCAGTGCAAAGCATGACCGCCACCCACACCCAAGACATCGAGGCCACCGCCGCTCAGGTCGAGGCCCTGCGGGCGGCCGGCGCCAACCTGGTGCGCATCGCCGTCGATAGCCAAAAAGACGCCGCCGCGCTGGCCGAGATTCGCCAGCGGACCAAGGCCAACCTCTCGGTCGACCTGCAAGAGAATTACCGCCTCGCTCTGCACGTGGCGCCCCATGTCGACGAGGTGCGCTACAACCCCGGCCATCTCTACCACCACGAGCGCGAAAAGCCGTGGCAGGACAAGGTCAAGTTCCTTGCCGAGGTCGCCGGCGCCAACGACTGCGCCATGCGCGTCGGCGTCAACTGCGGCTCGGTCGATCCCGCAGCCGCCGAGCGCTACGACGCGCACGACTCCATCTCGCCGATGATCGCCAGCGCGCGGGAGCATTGCGAGTTGCTCGATCGTCTCGGCTTTGCGCGCTACAACGTCTCGCTCAAAGACTCCGACCCCGCCAAGGTGATCGAGGTCAATCGCCGCTTCGCCGCCGAGCGCCCCGATGTGCCGCTGCACCTGGGCGTGACCGAGGCCGGTCTGCCCCCCGACGGCGTCATCAAAACCCGCATCGCCTTCGAGCAACTCATCAGCCGTGGCATTGGCGACACCATCCGCGTCTCGCTCACGGTGCCCAATCATCGCAAGCCCGAGGAGATTCAGGCCGGCCGGCAAATCCTGGCCGACATCGCCGCCGGCCGCGTGCGCAGCGTGGTCGACTTCGGCGCCAAGTCGATCAACATCATCAGTTGCCCCAGTTGCTCGCGTGTGGAAAACGAGGCCTTCATCGAACTGGCGCAAGACGTCAAGGAAATGACAGCCTACGCCAAGGAGCACGCCATCACCATTGCCGTGATGGGCTGTCGCGTGAACGGCCCCGGCGAAACCGACGACGCCGATCTCGGCCTCTGGTGCGGGCCCAACTTCGTGAATCTCAAAAAGGGGCCGGAAGAACTAGGCGCCTTCCCTTACGACAAAATCTTGCCGCGCCTCCGCGAAGAGCTCGACCGCCTCATCGCCGCCCGTTAACTCACCGGCCGCCATCCCGGTTCCAATCAACAACTCTCCTGCTCCACAACTCTCCTGCTCAGTTTCCGCCCCCCTTCCCCTCTCCTCTCCGCGCCTTTGCGCCTCCGCGTTTCTTCCTGCTTTCTCCCTCCGCGCCGTGTGACATGCTCCGCGGCGCAGCCGTGGGCATGCCGAGCCACGTGCGATCCGATTTCGGCCTTCGCCCCCGCGCAGCTCGCAACAGATTGCACCCCTCGTCGCTGCGAGTGCGAGTCCATTTCGCCCTTCGCCCCCGCGCAGCGAAGCGCAGCAGGGGGAGAAGGTGGCCGACAGGCCGGATGAGGGGGCCTTCCCGTAACTCACCGGCCGCCATCCCGGTTCCAATCAACAACTCTCCTGCTCTCCTGCTCCACAACTCTCCTGCTCAGTTTCCGCTCCCCTCCTCTCCGCGCCTCTGCGTCTCAGCGGTTCCTTCTTCCTCCCCCAGCCACTCGCCGCTACTTCAGCCCCACCGGCTTGCCATCCAGCCCCCACTCCTCCTTCGGTTCCACCCCCAGGTAGGCCAGCGCCGTGGCCGGCACATCCACCAGATAGGCCCCGTCGATCTTGCCGCGCTGGGCTGCCTCGCCCGAAACGATCACAAAGCTGTTCAAGATCTCGGGCACTTGATGCCCGGCGCTATGGCTGGTTCCCTTGCCGCCGTGGTCGCTGGTGACGAGCACCAGCCACTCTTCATCGGCATAGGTTTTTCGCGCGCGCATCGCGTCGACCACTTCACCGACTAGTTTGTCGGCCTGCTCAACCGCGGCGACATATTCCTTCACCGTGGGGTGAAAACCATGCTTGTGCCCCGCCTCATCCACCTGGCCAATGTAGTAAAACAAGATCGTCGGATCGTCCTCGGCCAATAGCTTGACGGCCGCCTTGACCGCCGCTTCGTCCGCCTTGGCATAGCCGCCGTCCAGCGGAATGAACTGCCGCGCCACGTCGGCCCCGCTGACGATGAATTGCTGAATCGGAATCCACGTCACCACCGATGCGGTCCGTGCCTCGGGTCGCGCTTCTTTCAGCCGCGCGAACAGATGCGGAAACTTCTCGTAGTTCCTCCCTTTGAACGAGTTGTCGTGTACCCCGTGCTTGTCGGCCCATACCGAAGTCAAAATGCTCGACCAGCCCGGCCCGCTGATGGTGTCGTTCTTCTGATAGCGCTCGCCGAGAATCAGGCAGTCCGAGTCATAGCAGCCGTCGGCCATCAACTTGTCGAGGTTGGGCGTGTTGGCGGCCTCGATCGTGTCGAACCGGCAACCGTCGATGCCGATGAATAACACCTTCCGCTTGGCGTCGGCCCCTTGCGCCGCCGAAAAGCAAACCGCCGCCAGCAACAACCAACCGCACAACACGCGTCGTGACATGACCGCCTCCGAAAAACCGATGCGCTACTCCAAAATGAAATGCAGGGTCAGTTTGCGCTCTCCCCCCGCGCCTGTCGAGCAAATCGGCGCGGCGCGCGGCGGCAGCAAAGCCCCACTCCGCAAGTTTGCCCCGGAACGCGTTTAGACTTAGACTAGTCTATCGACTAGTTGAATCGGTCGCCCCTTCGGGACAACACCATGACCGCATCAGAAAACGTAATCGGCGCCTATGACGCCAAAACCCATTTCTCCGCAATCCTGCAACGTGTGGCCAACGGCGAAGAATTCACAATCACCCACCGCGGCGTCCCCGTCGCGCGCTTAGCGCCCGCCCAGCCTGCCACGTCGGCCGAGGCGCGGCGAGAGGCCATTCGCGCCATGCGTCAAGTCGCCAGCCGCAGCCAACTGCGCGGGCTCAAGGTCAAGGAGCTGATCGCCGAGGGGCGCAAATGACTCCCGCATTTGTCTTGGATAGCTCGGTTACCATGGCGTGGTGCTTCGGTGACGAATTCACCCCCGCCACAGCCAAACTACAAGATCAATTGATCGACGCTGCCGCGATCGTGCCGCCGCATTGGCCGCTGGAGGTGATCAATGTGCTCCGCACTGCCGAGAAAAGGCGGCGCATTTCGGTCGCCGATTCGCAGCTATTCGTGCAGTCGTTGCGAGCTTCTGCGATCCAAATTGATGACGGCTTCTCGAACCAAGCCTTTGACCACTGCTTCGCTCTCTGCCGCGCACATGGGCTGACGAGCTACGACGCTGCCTATCTCGAACTGGCCCTGCGCCAACAATTACCGCTGGCGTCGCTCGACGACGATCTGCGCAGGGTCGCGAAGCAATTAGGCGTCAAAGTGCTGGGTAAATAAACCGCCCGGTCCACTGCGGTTCCTGGCCACATAGGCTCCCCTGCTCTCCTCCTCTCCTGCTCTCCTCCTCTCCTGCTCTCCTCCTCTCCTGCTCTCCTCCTCTCCTGCTCTCCTCCTCTCCTGCTCCCTTCTCTCCTGCTCCCTTCTCTCCTCTTCCCCTGTTCAATCTCTCCCCCCCTCTGCGTCTCTGCGTCTCGGCGGTTCAACTTCCCTCGCCACCATCTCATTCCGAAAACTCCGAAAACCCTCTCGCCCCTCTCGCGCGTGCGGCACGTCGCAAGCCGTGACACGCCAAAGTCTTCCGAAAACAGAATCCCCATTCACATTTGTTTTCGGACAGACGTTTTCGGAGTTCACCCCCCCTGTTTTCGCTTTTCGAGCGCAATTCAATTCTGCCTCCCCCCGGCGGCCCAACAGGCCGCCTCTCCTGCTCCCCTGCTCAATCCCCTCCCCCTCTGCGCCTCCGCGTCTCTGCGGTTCTTCTTCCCACGCCACTACCCCGATTCCGAAAACTCCGAAAACTCCCCACCTCGATTCGCGCTACAGCCGAAGTCGCAACCAATTCACATGACAAAGCTTGCCGCGATGAACACTGGCGCTCGGGCCGGTTTTCGGACAGACGTTTTCGGAGTCCACCCCCCTGTTCTCGCATTTCGAGCGCCATTCAAATCTTCCCCCTCCCCTCCCTCTGCGTCTCCGCGTCTCTGCGGTTCCTACTTCCCCCTCGCGTCTCTGCATTAGCCTTCCGCCCCAATTCGTTTGGCTGCAAACAATTGCGGGCGTGCCGCGCCCCCAAAATGTTCAAAAAATCTGCTGGCAATTTCGCCCCTCGCTTGCAACAATTGATGGCGGAACGGACAGGGGTCTCGTCTCAAGCTCTAGGAGAGGTATTCCCATGGCTCGCCAAAAACGAGTTACGCATCCCCGTGCGCGGCAGGGCTTTACGCTCGTCGAACTGCTGGTCGTGATCAGCATTATCGGCATGTTGGCCGCGCTGTTGTTGCCCGCGGTCAATCAAGCGCGCGAGGCTGGCCGCCGTGCCCAGTGCGTCAACAACCAGCGCCAAGTCGGCCTGGCGGTGGTGCAATACGAGCAGCGCGCCAATTCCTACCCTGGCTACGTCAACCCGCAGGCTATTAATCCCGTCTCCAAAAACGCCGCTCGTCCCGTGGGCTGGATGTTCTCGCTCCTCCCCTACGTCGAACGCACCGACATCGTCGACAACTACGGCACCGCCGCCTATTCGGCCACCGTAGTGAATAATCTCGCAAATCCTAGCATGTCCCCCGATCTCGGCCTGAAGATCGTCACCTGCCCCAGCGACGCTCGGGTAGAGAACTCCGACGGCGGCACCGAGGTCAACTCCTGGCTCAGCTACGTCGTCAACTGCGGCCTCAAGGATCAGGAAGGCAACCTCACCGGCACGGCCCTCGATTCACCGCGCGACTACGCCGCCAACGGCATCTTTCAGTTCAACTATCCCTACAACCTGCAAGTGGCGTTTCCCGCTCAGTATCCTCCTGCGGCAAATACCACCGGGGATCTTCCGTCGCTCGAAAAGATCACTAAGGTCTCCAGCAGTTTGATCTCCAGTGGCGACGGCATGGCCACCACCCTGCTCCTCTCCGAGAATGTCGATTCCGGCAACTGGACCAACATCTACGAGTCGCAGGTTGGATTCGTCTGGCAGGCGGGCGTCGATAGCAGCGGCGTGGCGACCAACATGCCCTGTCCGGCCGGCGACTTTTTGGCCGAAAGCCTCCGTCGCATGAATCAAGACACCGGTCTGGTTGAGCCGTATGTCAACACCGCCGGCGCGGCCACGGCCTACACCTTTGGCCGCCCGTCGAGCTATCACCCAGGTGGTGTCGTCGCCACCTTCTGCGACGACCACACCACCTTCCTTTCCGACCAGATCGAGTACATCGTCTACTGTCAGTTGATGACCCCCCGCGGTAAGGCCTCGTCGCCGGCTGGCACGTACGCCACCACGGGACCGTTCATCAACAACTCCGCTTCGGCGGCGCTGAAGATTTACGCTCAGCGCGCCCTCAACGAAAAAGACTTTTAGTCCGTTCCGTTCCGCTTGAGACCGACCCTTGCAAACCCCTGCGGCCCTCAACAAGCCGCGGGGGTTTTTTATGCGCCCCCCAATCTGGAGGGCCCACCGTCTGGCGCGCTCAATTCTCTGCCCGACAGGCCCCGCGCCGGCAGCTATAATGGCGATCGCCGCGCCGCCGGTGTATGCTCATCGCCAGCGCATGATCGCAAGACTTCCTCACAATTCCACCTCGCCCCCACGCTAGCCGGGAGGAGAGGTCCGGCCGCTGGCCGGGGTGAGGGGGTCGTAACGAACCACTAAGCACTAACCACTTCCTGCCACTTCCCACCCCAAAAACCGCCAGGCTCTCCCAGCCCGGCCAGCGCAAAAAAGGAAACTTCCGCCATGAGCGCTAACGAATCGACCGTCACCCGTCGCGATCTGCTCAAAACGGCCGGCGCCATGGCCGCGGTGAGCACGCTAGGTCAGTTGCATGTTCCGCACGTCCATGCCGGTGAAGACAACACCATTCGCATCGCGCTCATCGGCTGCGGCGGGCGCGGCGCCGGAGCCGCGGTCAACGCCCTGTCGGTCCCCAACGGCCCCACCAAGCTGGTCGCCATGGCCGACGTGTTCGAGCATCGGCTCAAGAGCGCTTACGACAACATTCAACCGTCGTATGGCGACAAGGTAGATGTGCCCGACGATCGTAAGTTCGTCAGCTTCGATGGTTACAAGCAGGCCATGGACTGTCTGCGGCCGGGCGATGTCGCGATCCTGGCCACCCCGCCGGCGTTCCGCTGGCCGCACTTTCGCTACGCCATCGACAAAGGGCTGAACGTCTTCATGGAGAAGCCCGTCACGGTCGACGGCCCCAGCACGCGCCGCATGTTCGCCCTGGCCGAGGAGTCGGAGCAAAAGAATCTCAAGGTCGGCGTTGGCCTCATGTGCCGCCACTGCGAGGCTCGCGCCGAGTTGCACGACCGCATCAAGCAAGGCGAGATCGGCGACATCATCCTGATGCGCGCCTATCGGTTGGCCGGCCCCACCGCCCACGCCTTCTGCGGCCCCAAGCCCGACGGCATGAGCGAGTTGCTCTATCAGATTCAAGAGTTCCACGCCTTCCTCTGGGCGAGCGGCGGCGCCTATAGCGACTTTCTCATTCACAACATCGATGAGTGCTGCTGGATGAAGGACGCCTGGCCCATTGAGGCCAAGTCGTCTGGCGGACGCCACTACCGCGGCGATTACGTCGATCAAAACTTCGACAGCTACAGCACCGAGTACACCTTTGCCGACGGCGCCAAGCTCATGCTCGAAGGTCGCACCATGCAAGGCTGCCACGACGAGTTCGCCAGCTACGCCCACGGCAGCAAGGGCGCGGCCATCATCTCCACCGCCGGGCATACGCCCGCCCGCTGCCGCATCTTCAAAGGGCAGAACTTCGTCAAGGAAGATCAGGTGTGGAAGTACGGCCGCGAGCAAAACCCGTATCAACTGGAGTGGGACCACCTCATTCAGGCCATCCGCGACGACAAGCCGTACAACGAGGTCCGACGCGGCGCCGAGGCCAGCCTGATCACCAGCATGGGCCGCATGTCGGCTCACACCGGCCAGGTGATCACACGCGACCAGATGCTCAACTGCGAGCACGAGTTCGCGCCGCAGGTGGCCGAATTGACGATGGACAGCCCCGCCCCGCTCTTGGCTCTGGCCGACGGCAAGTACCCCGTGCCGCAACCCGGCATCGTCACCCACCGCGAGTATTAATCAAGCGGCAGCAAGGCAACTCTAGCCCGAGCGCGCGGCGCGGCGTCGCGTGCTCGGGCCTTTTATTGCGCCTTCATCCAAACTCAACTGCTCCACTAATCCCCTGCTCCAGCTTGCGCGCCATGCTCCACGGCGACAGCCATCAGCATGCGGTAAATTCTTCGTGCGAGTCTATCTCGACCTTCGCCCCCGCGCAGCGAAGCGTAGCAGGGGGAGAAGGTGGCCGCAGGCCGGATGAGGGGGTGTTCCTCAACCCACGGGCCGCGGCAATCGCGCCCCAGCCAATCCGTTCTACTATCCTCGCTGCGTCTCCGCGTCTCCGCGGTTCCGCATCCCGCCTATCGTTTCTGCTTCGCCCGCGCCAGGTCTTCGATCAGGTCGCTCGGCGACTCGAACAGATCCGACACCGCCGAGTGCCAGGCCAATGTGGCCAATTGCTCCGCCGAGAAAGAAGCCGCCGGCGCCGCGGCAACACTCGCTGGCGACGCCGCCGCAACAGCCTCCGGCTGCGGCAAGCCAGCCGCTGCGATCGGGGCGGCTGCCGCCGCGGCCGTTGGCGTCCCGCTCTCTCGATTGATGTGGTTGATCACCCGCAGCGCGTCGATCGCGGTCACGCGGCCGTCGCCGTTCACGTCAAGCTTGGTCGCGCTCACGCTCAGCGAGGTCGGCGTGCCGCCGTTGGCCGGCGCCCGATTGATGGCGTTGATCACCACCAGCGCGTCGAGCGAACTGATCTTGCCGTCGCCATTCACATCCAGCGCCGCGTCGACCCCCGCCGCCACGCCTTGCGACACGGCCTGCGCCGTGCCGATCGCCGCCTGACGCGCGTTGTCCAGCGTGGCGAACACGCTCTTGCCGCTCGACAGGTCGCTCGATCCGCCAATCGTGATCGATTGCGTCGTCGCGCCCGCGGGGATCGTGATCGAGCCTCCTTGCGCGGCGAAGTCGCTGGTGAAGTAATCCACGGTCACGGCGGTCGTGGCCGCTTGCGACAGCTTCACGTTCAGCTTGATCTGCGGCGCGCCGTTCAGCCCGGTTGTCACCTGCACCGAGTCGAGCGAAACCGTTGGCCCACTCGTCGGCGGA
>JAIBBY010000053.1 GCA_019694455.1 Pirellulales bacterium | reverse complement strand
CTTCTTGCGCGCCATTCGCCAGACCTCCCTAAAGAGCCATGGCACGCAACTTAACCATCTTTTTCCCAGGGCGCAAATTTCGCGCCGAACAGAATTGCCTATCGGCCACCTTCTCCCCCTGCTGCGCTTCGCTGCGCGGGGGCGAAGGCCGAAGTCGGCTCGCGCGTAGTTCGGCATGTCCACGCCGAAGCGTGGACATGGCACGCGGCGAGGGAAGAAAAAATGCCCCCCTCACCGCGACCTGCGGTCGCTGCCTCTCCCCCTACTGCGCTTCGCTGCGTGGGGGCGAGGCGGAAGAAAAGGCGATGGCGCGCAAAGACGCAAAGACGCAGAGGAGAGATGCGAGAGAAAGGTCAGGTGAGCAGTGGAGCAAGTGCGGCGGCAAGGTGTGCTGCGGCACGGCGGGCCGCAGGGAGGGAAGAATCGAATCGCAACGAAAACACGAAAACAGGGGGGGTAGACTCCGAAAACGCCTGTCCGACAACGAACGCGAAGCGGGATTCTGTTTTTCAAAACTCTTGGTGTGACACGGCTTGCGCCGTGATGCTCGCGCGGCAGCGGCGAAAGGGTTTTCGGAGTTTTCGGAATGGAGTAGCGATTCGTGGCGCGTGGAGGAAGAACCGCAGAGACGCGGAGACGCAGAGACGCAGAGACGCAGAGACGCAGAGATGCGGACGGAGGGTGGGGAGGGAGGAAGAAGAAACGCCAAGGCGCATCGGGGCGCGGGTCTGGAAACAAACGCTAGCCAAGTTCGATTGTGGCGCCGCGACGCGCCGGTTGGACAACCCGAGCGTTGGCGTCGCCGAGTTGGGCCGTGAGGTGTCGCGCGGATGCCGCCGAATCGACCACGGCAAAGACTGTCGGGCCCCACGAGCTTTGACCGACGCCGCGCGCGCCGAAGGATTTCAGTCGCTCGACCAGCGCGGTGACGGCCGGTCCGTTGAACGGGCCCCCTTGCACGGCGGCGAAACAACTGCCGGCCAAGGCGCCGTAGTCGCCGAGCGCCTGGGCGAAGCGGTCGAACTGGCCGGCAGCCGCGGCGGGAAACAACCGCTCGGTCACGATTTCGCAAAGCCGCTGTGTGACTATAGGCGGGACCGGCGGCAATTGGGCAAACGCCTGACGTTCGCAATCGCCCGATAGGCCGGCGGCGCCATCGGCGCCGGCCAGCACCACGCGCCAGGCGTCTGGCAGTTCGACGCGCGCGATCAAGGGCGCGAGCGCTTCGCCCGGCAGTTTGCCCCCTTCGAGTAGCAATCCGCCGTGGGCAAATCCATAGGCGCCAATGGCCGATCGTTGACCGCGACCGACGATCTGGGCCAACTCCGCGGCAGACGGCAGCGCCAGTTCCTGATGCGCGTACAGCCCGGCGGCGACGGCCATCGCAAGCTGAGTTCCGCTGCCTAACCCCGCGTGCTGCGGCGGCGCGGCGACAACCTCGATCTGGCATAGCGGCAAGGCTGAGTTGCCGAGCGCGCGAGCCACTGCTTCGGCTGTGGCACGAATCCGATCGGCCAGCGGACCAGCGACCTGGAACGCGCGCGCCGGCCGTATGTCAAGCACCAGAGCGGGGGATTCGATCATCAGTCCGACGCCGCCAAAGGCGCGGACGCCGCGCTGGCCAAACGACAACATGCCAAAGTGCAATCGGCTTGGCGCGGTGACGCGCACGGCCGGCGCCATTTTCGCGCGCTGCTGATGAACGCTTGTGTCGAGGCCAAAAGTCATGACGTGACTGCCTGCGGGGCGCTTTGCGCGCTGGCCATGGGCGCGCTCAGCGCCGCGTCGATATGCCGGCGCAATAGCGCCAGCGCTTGATGCTCGTCCGCGCTGCCTGTCTTTTCAATCCAGATGGTCAGCCGAGCTAGTTCGGCTTGAATCTCGTCGGCTGAAAGGATGCCGACTCGGGTGGCCAGGATCGCCGCTTCGACCACGGCATGCTTGGCGCGATTGAACCCCAGGAAATCTCGCCGGCTGCCCGAATCGACGACGCGGGCCCAAATCTGGGCGCGCGGCTGGCGGTCGTCGATTCGCTCGACGCGAAAGGCGTGCCAGCGGCAAGCGTCGGCGATGATCCGGCCTTCCAAGGCGGCGCAGGGCAATAACTCTGGCTGCGGCGCCAGTTGGCCAATCGCGGCGCGCGCCAACATGAGCGCGTTGTCGGTGACGTGAAACACCCCGGCGCCGTGCTGGCGAAGATTGGTGAAAGTCGTCGAGGTTTGGAAAGGTCGCAGCAGCAGCCAATCGATGGCTGGCGTGGCAATCGGCCCCATGGGAGCAATGTTCACCGCGCCATCCGCCGCGAGTGTGGTGACCAGCCCTTCGATAATCAACTCGTTCGGCTGCAAAGCGCGAAGTTCCTAAAAGGTGAGGGCGTGCGAATGTTGGGGAGCGGTCCACGCGGCCGGCTCGATGTCGCGGCGTTCGCCGCGCGGCGACTCTGCTGGCGGGGCCAGGCGGGCCAAGCGGAGAAAGTTGGCCAAAAGCTCGTAGCCGTGCTCGGTCAGGATCGACTCGGGGTGAAACTGCACGCCGACGATAGGGAGCGCGCGATGGGCGATGCCCATGATGGCGCCGCCATCGGCTTGGGCGGTGACGTGCAGACACTCTGGCAAGCTCGCCGGGTCAACCACCAACGAATGATAGCGCCCCGCGCGAAATGGCGACGGCAGCCCGCGAAATACGCACTCGCCGTCGTGGCGCACGAGGCTGTCGCGGCCGTGCATTGGTTCTGTGGCCCGGACGATGCGACCGCCGAGCGCTTGCGCGATGGTTTGATGCCCGAGGCAGACGCCGAGCATGGGAATCTCGCGGTGCAGGGCGCGGACCAGTTGCAGGCCGATGCCTGCCTGATCGGGCGCGCAGGGGCCGGGCGAGAGAATGATTGCCGCGGGGGCGAGGCGGCGCACGGCTGCCACATCGATCGCGTCGTTGCGGACCACGAGCGTGCGCTGCCGGAGCCGCTCAAAATGGCGGGCCAGGTTATGCACAAAACTGTCGTAGTTGTCGATAATCAGCAGCATCTTCGTTCGGCGGCTGGCGGAGAGAGCGCGCGACCTGGCGATCGCGGCCTAGTCTGTATTCATTCTTACGGGACGAAGGCGCGCAGCATACCCTCGGCCTTGTGCCAGGTTTCGGCATATTCTTGCTCGGGCAGCGATTGGTTGACGATCCCGCCGCCGACCGGCGCCTGCCACCAGCCTTGCGAGCAGGTGATGGTGCGAATCAGTATGCTCGCGTCGAAGTCGCCATTGAAGCCTAAATAGGCCAGCGAACCGCAGTAGGCGCCGCGGGCGGTCGGCTCCAGCTCGGCGATGATCTCCATGGCGCGGACCTTGGGGGCGCCGGTGACTGAGCCGCCGGGGAAGGCGGCCTGCAAGAGGTCGAGCGGATCGCAGTCGGCGCGGAGGCGTCCCTCGACGATCGAAACCAGGTGCTGCACGTACTCGTACTCTTCCAGCCGGCACAGTTCGCGCACGGTCACGCTGTCGGCCTGGCAAACGCGCGACAGGTCGTTGCGCAAGAGGTCGACGATCATAATGTTTTCGGCGCGATCTTTTTCGCTTTGCCTCAGATCGTCGGCCGAATAGAGATCGGCCTCGGGGCGGGCAACCCGCGCGCGTGTGCCTTTGATGGGGCGCGTTTCGACCTGGCCCTCCGTGACGCGCGCCAGCCGCTCGGGGCTGGCGCTGGAGATCTGCGCCGTTCCCAGATCGAAGTAGGCGGCGAAGGTCGCCGGATTGCGACGCCGCAGCCGCAGATACAAATCGGCGGCGTGATCGCGGGCGGGGTATAAGAGCCGCTGCGCGAGATTGACCTGAAAGATGTCGCCCGCGCGTATGTACTCGATCGCCTGGGCCACGGTGGCCAGGTAGTCGCCGGCGGCCAAGTTGCTGGTCAGGCCGGCCAGGGCATGCACATCATATTGAGGCGCGAGCGCAGCGCGCGGCAGGAGGTCGACGGATGGAGCGCGAGCAGGCTCGTCGCGTTCGAGAAGTTGCTTGAGCCAGTCGACGCGTTCTTGCGCGTGCCGGCGGCGCGCGGAAGGCTCGATCTCGGGAAAACCTTGCGAGATGATCCACGCCTTTTCGGCGAGATGATCGAAGGCGAGCACCAGGTCGTATAGCCCCAGCGCCAGGGCGGGCAATTGAAACTCGTCGCAGGCGGGCGCCGGCAGGCGTTCGAGTTGGCGGCCGAGGTCGTAGCTGAACAGGCCGGCCGCACCGCCTTGAAACGGTGGCAGGCCGGCGACGCGGGGCGCGCGATAGGGGGCGATACGCTCGCGCACCAGCGCCAGCGCGCCGGTGGCAGCGACCGGCAGCGTGAGACGGTCGAAGGGATCGACCGCAATGAAGGAATAGCGGCCAAGCGCGGGATCGCGGCGGGCGCTGTCGAGAAACAGGCAGAACGGTTGGTCGACCAGCCGCCGAAAGCAGTCTTCGGCGTCGGACGCTGGCGACAGCTCGGCGATGAGCGGCAGGGATGTTTCGATGGCGCGCGACATGGTGTTATTGTGGTCGCGCGCGGCGTTGGCGCCAGATGGCGGCGGCTATTGATTGTCGGCCGGCGCGTCTGCCGCGGCGGGCTTTGGGGTCACGACCGCCGCCGAGCTGGGGGGAAAGCGGGCCTCGAATGCCAGCGAGTCGATGTAGGTGATCGCCGCCAGGTACTCGGTGGGCTCCATCAATTTGATGTCGTCGTGCAATTTGCGCTGCATGGCATGGACCGCCATCTGCACATCGTGATAGTTCTCGGAGCCGACGCCGCTGTTGTCGTGCGTGCGCTCGGCGAAGAGCTTATTCAGCTCATCGCGCTCCGCCGCCAGATCCTTGTGCATGAGCACATCGGGCCAATAGATCTCGCCGGTCACGACGTTGAACTGGTCGTGCCGCAATCGCTTGGGCAGCCGCGCCACATTAATTTGATAGAGTTGCTCCTGCGTCAGCGGAGGGGACTTGGCCATTTTTTCCTGATCGCGGTAGTAGCTATTGGCCTCGCGCTCCAGGAAATAGTCGTTGACCGACGTCATCTGGTTTTGCATGTACGCGGCGCGGGCGGCCTCGGCCTGGCGCGCGGCCTCGGCGGTCATCAGGTTGTATTGGCCGGCGGCTTGCGTCATGGCCGCCTGACCCTGCATGTAACCTTGCGCGGCGGTCGAAGAGAAGTTGCCATAGCCGCCCCAACCACCTCGCCCCCAAAACCCGCGGCCATATCCGCCGTAGCCGCCGTAACCTCCGTTGCCGCCATAGCCAGCTTGCGGCAGGGGCGCATAGGGGCCTTGATCCGGGTTCATGTTGCCCGCCGGCGGACTAGCATAAAACGGCGGAGGGGTCACGGGGTAGAAATGGTGATGGTGATGGACGTGCTGTTCGTTGCTAGCGCCGGTCGCGTTGTCGGCCGCGATGGCCTCACCGGCCTCGTCTGGGGCGGGCTGGTCGTTGTCGGCCGCAGCAGCGGCCCGGGGATTAGCTTGCGGCGGCGCTTGGGCCACCGCTAACGAGACGCTCGTGGCAAAGGCGAAGAGCAGGCACACACGCGGCAAGGTGTTCATCGCGATGATCTCCCAACAGGGCGGCTAGCGCACATGCCAACGGCGAGCGCGCCCGACCGTAGCTTCCTTCTCTCTAGTTTGCCCAATCGTCAAGGTGGCCGCCAGCAGATTTTCGATCGGCCGGGCGTCCGTATTACCGTTGATTTGCACATCGCGCGCCACAACCGTCGCAATCGGGCGGAGGTTGTAAAAGCCGCCGCTGGCGACTTGTGGAGGAGAGAAGTCGCCTCATTCCGGCAACTGGCGATGGCCCGGGGCATGCGGTATTTCGGGACGGGTCAGATAGCCCCAGCGGAGCGCTTGGTCTTGCTGATATTGCTTGTCCAGGGTGAGCGCCGTGGTCGCCTTGGCCAGTTCGTAACCAAGATAAAATGCGTGCGCGGCGTCGAGATTGGCCGGTTCGAGCGCTTGCAGGCGACGGAAGAGGTCGAAGGGATTGCTACCCCACAGGTGCAGTCCGGCGGCCATGAGGTGAATTACCCCCTCTTCGGCGAAGACACGATAGTTGGGGTCTTTGATGCCGCTGGCGATGCGCCGTAGTTCGTCCTCTCCGTAGGTCAGCAGCTTGGGATCGCGGAGCAAGACCAGTTCTGGCGCCACATGTTTTGGCAGCGCGCGTTGCGTGACGGAGTAATGCGCGAGCCGCCGCGCCAGGTCGCACTCGCGGACGCTCGAACGCGCCCAGTTGATGACCTGCGTGGTCAACACGCTGCGGACACCAAGTTCCTGGCACACGCCCAACAGCAGCACGTTGACCGCCGCCGAGTCGCAATCGGTGAGCTCGGTGAGATTGCCGATGCCCATCATCAATTCGGCCTCGGGATAGCGGTGGCGCACCTCGAGGTAGCGGCCCAGGCTGGCGGCGAAGCCGAAGCCGATGGGCTCCAGCACCGGATCGATGCGATGCCGCACGCCGCGGCGCGCGAGCCATGTCAGCGTGTCGTCCAGTGTGCGCAGGTCGTGCGGGTGGTCGGGGATGGCGACCACCTCGGCGCCCCAGTCGGCCGCCGCGTCACGGTTGGTTTGATTCACCGACAGCACCAGTTCGGCGCCGGCGGCGCAGGCGGCCGCGATCTCGGCCGGGCGCATGCTGTCGATCGAGACGCGCAGACCGCGGTCGCGGAGCGCGCGAACCGCCTCGGCGACACCGCTCCAGGCGTGCGCGGGGTCGCACCCCAGATCGATGACATCGGCGCCGTCGGCGGCGAGCGCCTCGGCTTGGGCCAGCAGTTCGTCCAGCTTGATCCGCGGCGCGTGGTTGATCTCGGCCAGGATCTCGATGTCGTAAGCGCCGTAGTCGCGGGTGGGCGCTTGGCCAAAATACTCGGGCAGCTCGCGCAGATCGCTGGGACCGCGCTCGACCGGCACGCCGATGGCCTGCTGGACTACCGAGAGGTCGCCGCCGCAAAGCCCTGGCAGCAGCACCCGCGTGACGCCCGGCGGTATTTGCAGTTTGCGCGCGGCCCACTGCGTGGTCATGAGCGCGGCGACGCTGATCGAGAGCACGCTGATTGAGGCGTCGAAGTCGACTTGCGCCGCCAGTTCAGCCACTTGCCGGCGCAAGGCATGTTCTGCCAGTCGGCCAGTGACGAAGTGGATGTGCTCGCGGTTCATCCGCCGATTGTAGCGCGCCTGCCGGTGGCGGCGAAGAGATGCGGCCAGCGAGCAGCGGTTTCGTGGTTAAACCAGCAGGTCGTGAAGCGGCGTGCCGGGGCAGACCACCAGCGGGCGGCCTGAGCGGTCTTGCAGCGTGAGTTCGCTGGGCACGCCGAGCAGGTGATAGGCGGTGGCGGTCAGGTCGACTGGTCGCACGGGGTTAGCGGCGGGATAAGCCGCGAAGCGATCGGAGGCGCCATACACCTGTCCGCCGCGCACGCCGCCTCCGGCGAGGACCGAAGTGAAGCAGTGGGGCCAATGGTCGCGACCATCGGCGCCAGCGCCGGCATCGCTGTTGACCTGGCCAATTTTGGGGGTGCGGCCGAATTCGCCGGTCCAGATGACGAGCGTCTCTTCAAGCAGTCCGCGCTGGGACAGGTCGTCGAGCAGGGCGCTGAACGCCTGATCGGCCACCGGCATCAGCCGCTCCTTGAGGTCGACGAAGTTGCGGCTGTGCGTGTCCCAATAAACGCTTACGTTCTTGATGCCGTCGTTGGGCCAGAAGATGGTGACGAGCGGCACATCGCGTTCGATCAAGCGGCGGGCCTGGAGCACCGATTGGCCGTGCGGATTGAGGCCATAGCGCTCGCGCAGTTCGGCAGGCTCATCTTCCAAGCGGAAGGCGCCGCGGCCCACGGCGGAGTTGAGCATGTCGAAAGCGCGCTGGTAATGGCGCGACATGCCGGCGACGGATTCGTCGGTGGCGCGGCGCTGGGCGTCGATCGCGGTGAGTAGCGCACGCCGGTCGTCGAGGCGGTCGACGGAAATTTCGGCGGGGCGTTCAAAATCGCCGACGCGGTAATCGGGGCGGCTCGGGTCGGCGTCGATCGACAAGGGATCGTAGGCGGCGCCCAACCAGCCGGCGAATTGTCCATGGCTCTCTTCGACAAAGCGGGGGACGTCGTTCGGCAGCTTCGGTCGCATGGAGACGAACGGGGGGAGCGGATCGCGGCCGCGGCCGAGCCGGGCGAGCACCGCGCCCATGCTGGGCCAATCGTGCGCGAAATCGCCCCCCACCGGGGGCGGCTGGCCGGTGAGCAGAAAATGCGTGGCGCGCAGGTGATCGACGTTGTTGTGCGTCATCGAGCGGATGATGGCCAGATGGTCGCTGCGCTGGGCCAGGCGGGGAAAGTGTTCGCAGATTTCAATTCCCGGCGTGCGCGTGGCGATGGGCTGGAACTCGCCGCGGACCTCGGCAGGAGCGAGCGGTTTGAGATCCCAGGTGTCTTGCTGCGCGGGGCCCCCCCACATGAAGAGCAGGATGCAGCGCTTGGCGCGGCCGAAACTGCCGCCGGCGACGCTATCGTTGGCGACCGCGCGGCCCCGCAAGAGATCGGCGAGCGACAAGCCGAGCAGGCTCGCCCCGCCGGCGCGCAATAGCTCGCGGCGAGAACAGGCGCGAGTCAGCCGATAGTTGCGGCAAGCGCGATGCGGCACTGGTGGGCCTTTTGAGCACAATGCAGCCGGAATTCCCCTCATGATTAGAGCACCCGCAACCGCGCGGCGAAATACCGAACAGGTTGCTGTCACACGCTGGATGAACGACTAGAATAGTCGGCCTGACCCGCAAATGGACCAAGCTATCTTTAGTTCCAAAGGCGATTGCCACTCGTATTCCACGCAGCGACTTTGAATTTGCGCCGTTGCGTTCGTTTTCCAGAGGATGAAAACCATCATGCACCGTACATTGCTTATGCTCTGTTTCGCCTTCGCCGCGCTGACCATCTCTCCCGCAGTTGCCGACGACCAGTGGCAGCCGCTGTTCAATGGCAAGGATCTGACCGGTTGGGAAGCGGTCGATGGTCCGGCCGATGCCTGGCGCGCGGAGGATGGCCTGTTGGTTTGTGAAGGGAGCGGCGGCGGTTGGCTTTCGACCAGCAAAGAATTCGCCAATTTTGATCTGGAGCTCGAATTCAAAGTGCCGCCCGGCGGCAACAGCGGCGTGTTCTTGCGCGCCCCGCGGCAAGGCAATCCGGCGTACGCGGGCATGGAGATTCAGGTGCTCGACGACTACGCCAAGGAGTACGAGAATCTGAAGCCGTCGCAATACACTGGCAGCGTCTACGACGTGGTGGCGGCCGAGCCACGGGTGACCAAGAAGGCGGGCGAGTGGCAGACGATGCGCATCGTCTGCGATCGCCATAAGGTCAAGGTTTGGGTGAACGACAAGCAGGTGGTCGACGCGGACTTGTCGATGCACCTGGACAAGATCGCCGCGCATCCAGGGCTGGAGCGCAACAAGGGGCACATTGGACTGCAGAATCACGGTTCGCGGCTGGATTTCCGGAATCTGAAGATTCGCGAACTACCGCAGTAATCGTCCGACTGCTGGTAACGGGGCGGATCGATCGACTCAAGCCGTAGCGATTGCGCAGCCGATACCGATTGATGTGCCGCCGCCCGGCCCAGTCCGCGCGCGTGGCGGGTATCTTGTCTGGCGCCCTCACCTCGGCGATTGCATGAACGCGGCTAGCGGAAACGAATTGCGCAAAGCGGCCGTCGTGCTGATGAGTTTGCCGGAGGAGGAAGCGGCCCAAATCCTCGCGAAGCTCGACTCGAAGCAGGTGGAACAGGTTTCGATCGAGATCGCCCGGATCGGCGCCGTCAGCGGCGACGAGCAGCAAGAGGTCATCAAGCACTTCGCCGACGCGAATCCGAATGCGCTGATCGGCGAATCGGGCGGCCTGGACGTCGCCAAACGACTGGTCGAAAAGGCGTTTGGCAAGAGCGCCGGCGGCACGCTGGACAACGTGCGTCAACAGATCGAGGCGTTACCGTTCGCCTTTTTGCAGCGGGTGGACAGCCAGAACCTGCTCACGTTCCTTATCGACGAGCACCCGCAGACGATCGCGTTGATCTTGACGCATGTGCCGGCATCGCGAGCGGCCGAAATTCTGAAGGGACTGCCGCAGGATCGGCAGTTGTCGGTCATTCGCCGCATCGCCACCATGGGGCAAACCAACCCCGAGGTCATTCAGCAGGTGGAGCGGGGGCTGGAAAAGCGCATGGCCAGCGTGATGAGCCAGTCGTTTGAGAAAGCGGGGGGCGTCGAGAGCGTGGCGGGCATCTTGAACGTGAGCGACCGCGCGACCGAACGGATGCTGCTGGAGAACCTGGCGCAGGACGATCCCGCGCTGGTCGAGGACATTCGCCGCTTGATGTTCGTGTTCGAGGACCTGAACAAGTTCAGCGCCAAGGACATTCAAACGGTCCTCAAGAACGTCGAGACTTCGCAGTGGGCCCTGGCCCTCAAGGGCGCCAGCGACGAGCTCAAGGAGAAGATCTTGGCCAACATGTCGAGTCGCGCGGCGGAGATGCTGCGCGAGGAGATGGGCTACCTGGGGCAGGTGCGCCTGTCGGCGGTCGAGCAAACGCAGCAGCAAATCGTCGATGTCGTTCGCCGTCTCGAAGACACGGGCGAACTGATCCTGCACGCCGACGAGGCGGACGATCAATTCGTCTCGTAGCGGTCCTGGCGTCTGCCGGCTGCTTGCCTGGGGCATCTAAACAGCCTGTGGGCGCGTCGCGCGTCTTGAGGGGGCTTACCGCGTTCTGCTAGCATGCGCCGTCGCCGCGCTCACGGAAGCGCGGTCCCATTTCCTAGCGCGCCGCGGGTTCACACGCATGCCGCCGACTCCCATGATGCAGCAGTACGAAGACGCCAAACGGGCCTGTCCCGAGGCGATATTGCTGTTTCGCATGGGGGACTTTTATGAGCTGTTTCACGACGACGCCAAGGCGGCCGCGCGCATTCTGAATCTCGCGCTCACCAGTCGCGAAAAAGGGGAGAACGCCATTCCGATGGCGGGCTTTCCCTATCACCAGTTGGACGCGTATCTGGCCAAACTGATCGCCGCTGGCCGGCGCGTGGCGATCTGCGAACAGGTGGAAGACCCCAAGAAGGCGCAGGGCCTCGTCAAGCGCGAAGTGACGCGCGTCGTCTCGCCGGGCACGGTGACCGACGACGCGCTGCTCGATCCACGCGAGCCGAACTATCTGGCGGCGGTGATTGGCGACGAGCAACTGGGGCTGGCCTGGATTGACCTGTCGACAGGGCGATTTTCGGCCGCGCGGGTGGCACCGGCGCGACTGGCCGACGAGCTAGCGCGGATTGCGCCGGCCGAGTGCCTGATCGCCGACGAGCAGGGCGCCAACGAACAGGGCGCCGACTTGCCGGCGTCACTGCGCTGCGTGGTCACCAAGCGCCCGGCCTGGGCGTTTGGACTGGCGGCCGCGCGGCAGCGGCTGCTAGATCACTTTGGCACGGCCACGCTCGAAGGCTTTGGCTTTGGCGACGACGACGGCCCCGCGATTCGGGCGGCGGGGGCGATTTTGGAATACCTGGCCGAGACGCAAAAGTGCAACCTGGACCATATCGCCGCGCTGTCGGCCTACCGGGCAGGCGCCTGTTTGGAGATCGATCAGGCCACGCGGCGCAGCCTGGAGATCACCCGCACACTGCGCGACGAGCGGCGCGAGGGCTCGCTGTTGGGCGTGCTCGACCGCACGCAAACCGCGATGGGATCGCGCTTGTTGGCTGATTGGGTAGCCAACCCGCTGACCGATCGGGGGGCGCTGGAGGAGCGGCTTGACGCCGTGGCCGAACTGGTGGCCAATCCGCCGCTGCTGGAAGCGCTGCGCGAACAGCTCAAGCGGGTCTACGACGTGGAGCGACTCATTGCCCGCACCATCGCTGGCCGGGCGACGCCGCGCGATCTCAGTTTTTTGAATCGCACGCTGCACCAGTTGCCGCCGCTCAAGGCCAAGCTGGCGGCGCGGGCGAGCGCGCTGTTGAATCGGTTGGAAGGGGAGCTTGATCTATGCGTTGATCTGCGGGCCAAGCTCGACGCGGCGCTGGAGGCCGAGTGCCCGCTGGCCACGCGCGAAGGGGGCATTGTGCGGGCGGGGTATCACGCGCAGCTCGACACGCTGCGCGATCTGGCCGCCGGCGGAAAGCAGTGGATCGCCAACTATCAGGCCAGCGAGACCGAGCGCACCGGCATCACCAGCCTGAAGGTGGGCTACAACAAGGTGTTTGGCTACTACATCGAGGTGACGCACACGCACGGGCACAAGATTCCGGCGGAGTACATTCGCAAGCAGACGATCAAGAACGCCGAACGTTACATCACGCCAGAGCTGAAGGAATACGAAGAGAAGGTGCTGACCGCCGATACGCAGGCCAAGGATTTGGAGTACGACCTGTTCATCGCGCTGCGCGAGCAGGTAGCCGCTAACGGGCGCCGGTTGCAGGTCACGGCCGCCGTACTGGCGCAACTGGACGTGCTGGCCAGCTTTGCCGATCTGGCGCGCACGCGCGGTTACTGCCGGCCGCAATTGGTCGATGAGCCACGGCTGGCGATCCGCGACGGACGGCATCCGGTGCTGGACATCATCAACCCGGCTGGCACCTTCGTCCCCAACGATGTCGAGGCGGGGGGGGAGTCGCCGACAATGCTACTCATCACCGGCCCCAACATGGCGGGCAAGAGCACTTATATCCGTCAGGTGGCCCTCATCACCTTGATGGCGCAGATGGGCAGCTTTGTGCCGGCGCGCGAGGCGACGATCGGCGTCGCTGATCGCATCTTCGCGCGGGTGGGCGCCAGCGATGAGCTATCGCGCGGGCAGAGCACCTTCATGGTGGAGATGACCGAGACGGCGCGGATCTTGAATAGCGCCAGCGAGCGGAGCCTGGTGATCCTGGACGAGATTGGCCGCGGCACCAGCACCTACGATGGCGTGTCGCTGGCCTGGGCGGTGGTCGAGCATCTGCACGACCGGCTTGGCTGCCGCACGCTGTTCGCCACGCACTATCACGAATTGGCCGACCTGGAGCGCACGCTGCCGGGCGTCAAGAACCTGAACGTGGCGGTGCGCGAGTGGCAAGAGGAAGTGGTCTTTCTGCATAAGATCGTGGAAGGGGCGGCGGACAAGAGCTACGGCATTCAGGTGGCGCGACTGGCGGGTGTGCCGCGCGAGGTGGTGGAACGGGCGAAGGAGATACTGTCGCAGTTAGAAAACCAGCATCTCGACGAAGCGGGGCGCCCCAAGATCGCGGGCGGACGGGCGCGGCAGCGCGTGGGGCGCATGCAACTCACCTTGTTCGCGCCGATCGAGCATCCGCTGATGGAGCAATTACGAACGCTCGACTTGAACGACTTGACGCCGCTGGCGGCGCTACAGCTTTTGGAGCAGTGGCAACAGCAGCTTGCGGCGGAAGCCAATGGCGGCGCGAGCAAGAGAAAGGCCGTGGCGAAATAGGTCATCAGCGCCATTCAATGACTGGTTCCACTTTCAGCACCGTTTTGGGCGAGGTCGCCGTTCGCCGCTTCGCCCCTCACCCTGCCCTCTCCCCGGAGTACCGGGGCGAGGGTCTTGAAGCAGAAGTTTAAGGGAGGTCACCATGCCGAAGTTTGTGATCGAACGCGAGATGCCCGGCGCGGGGAAGTTGACCGCGGCGGAGTTGAAAGGAGCCTCGCAAACGTCGTGCGGCGTGCTGCGGAATTTGGGTCCGCAGATTCAATGGGTCGAAAGCTACGTGACCGACGACAAGATATATTGCGTGTACATCGCGCCCAACCAGGCCATGATTGAAGAGCACGCCCGGCAGGGGGGCTTTCCGGCCAACCGCGTTTCGGAGGTGCGGGCGATGATCGACCCCACGACGGCGGAGTGATCGACCGCTAGGCGCTGGCCCTGGCTGGCCGATATAATCGGGCGTCGAAGCCCGTCCGCGTACGGGCCTTTTTTCGTTTCTGGCCCCAGGGAATCGACGGATCGATGACGACCGTGGCTCAAACGCCCGCTGCCGGCGCCAGCGGACTGACCGCCGAAAAGGTGCTGGTCTTCGACTTTGGCTCGCAATACGCCCAGCTCATCGCGCGGCGAGTGCGCGAGCAGCAGGTGTACTGCGAGATTGTGCGGCATGACCTGTCGGCCGCGCGGGTGCGCGAGATTGCGCCGCAGGGGATCATCCTCTCCGGCGGGCCGATGAGCGTGTATGAGCAGGGGGCGCCGAAGTGCGATCCGGAGATTTTTCGGCTCGGCATCCCGATCCTCGGCATTTGCTATGGGATGCAGCTTGCCTGCGAATCGCTGGGAGGGCAGGTGCAAAACGCCCCGGCCCGCGAGTTTGGCCGGGCGCGGGTCGAGATCACCCACGCCGACCCGATTTTCGCCGGCGTGCCCGAGGCGATCGACGCCTGGATGAGCCACGGCGATCAGGTGAGCCAGGTGTCGGACGATTTTGCCCCCTTGGCCCGCACCGGCACGTGTCCCATCGCGGCGGTCAAGCATCGCAAGCTGCCGATCTATGGCTTGCAGTTTCATCCGGAAGTGACGCACACCGCCTGGGGGGCCTTGGTGCTGGGCAACTTTTTGCACACGGTTTGCCATGCCTCGGCGAGTTGGAACATGGAAGACTTCGCCGCCCGCACGATCGAGGCGATGCGGGCCGAGATTGGCGACGCGCGTGTGATTTGCGGGTTGTCGGGGGGGGTCGATTCGGCGGTGGTGGCGGCGCTACTGTATCAGGCCATTGGGCCGCAATTGTCGTGCATCCTGGTCGACAACGGCCTGTTGCGCAAGGACGAAGCGGCGATGGTGATCCGCGAGTTCACCGGGCACTTTCAAACCGATCTGCATGTGGTGCAAGGCGAGCAGCGCTTCTTGCGCGAGTTGGCCGGCATCGCCGAACCGCAGGAGAAGCGGCGGCGGATTGGCCGGGCGTTCATCGATTGCTTTGTCGACGAGGCGACCAAGATAAGGGACGTGGAGTTTTTGGCGCAAGGGACGCTCTATCCCGACGTGATCGAAAGCGGCGCCGCCGCCGATGGCCCGGCCGCGACGATCAAGCTGCATCACAATGTCGGCGGCCTGCCGGAGAAGCTGGGCTTCAAGCTGGTCGAACCGCTGCGCGACCTGTTCAAAGACGAGGTGCGCCGGCTGGGCCTGCAATTGGGATTGCCCGAGGAGATTGTCTGGCGTCATCCGTTCCCTGGCCCCGGTTTGGCGGTGCGCTGTCTGGGGGAGGTGACCAAGGAGCGGCTCGACAAGCTGCGCGAGGCGGACGCGATTGTGATCGAGGAGATTCGCGCGGCGGGGCTGTATCGGCAGACGTCGCAGGTGTTCGCCGTGCTGCTGCCGGTGCAAACGGTAGGCGTGATGGGGGACGCGCGGACGTACGAAGACGTGATCGCGGTGCGGGCGGTGCAGACCGAGGACTTTATGACCGCCGACTGGTGTCACCTGCCGTACGACCTGTTGGCCCGGCTGTCGAACCGGATCATCAACGAGGTGCGCGGCGTCAACCGCGTGGTGTACGACATCAGCTCCAAGCCGCCAGCCACGATCGAGTGGGAGTGAGCAGGCGCCCACCAAGTCGTGGCCATGTTGCGGCAATCGTGTTGGTCGCATGCACGCCACGGCGACCGTGAACTGAAACTATTCCTTCGTCACTAGCGAACTATTCAATACGACTATGGGCAAGCAATACATCTATCAAATTGGCGAGTTGACCAAGAAGTACCACCAGAAGGCGGTGCTCGAAAACATCTGGCTGGCGTTTTATCCCGGCGCCAAGATCGGCGTCTTGGGGCGGAACGGCTCGGGCAAGAGCACGCTCTTGCGAATCATGGCGGGCATCGACCGCGAGTTTGATGGCGAGGCGCGGCTGACCGACGGCTTCACGGCGGGCTATTTGTCGCAGGAGCCGCAACTTAACCCCGACAAGGATGTGTGGGGCAACGTGCAAGAGGCGGTGGCCAAGACGCGGGCGGTGCTCGATCGTTACGACGCGATCAACGCGCGGTTCGGCGAACCGATGGAGCCCGAGGAAATGGAAAAGCTCCTCGCGGAGCAGGCCAAGGTGCAGGATCAGATCGAGACTTTGAACGCCTGGGAGTTGGATCGACAGGTCGAGATCGCGATGGACGCGATGAACCTGCCGCCAGGCGATGCCGACGTGACCAAGCTCTCTGGCGGCGAAAGGCGGCGCGTGGCGCTGTGCAAGATACTGTTGGAACACCCCGACCTGCTCTTGTTGGACGAGCCGACGAATCACCTGGACGCCGAGAGCGTGGCCTGGCTCGAACGCCACTTGCAGGAGTACACCGGCACGGTGGTGGCCATCACGCACGATCGCTACTTTCTCGACAATGTGGCGGGCTGGATCCTGGAGCTGGATCGCGGCCGCGGGATTCCTTGGGAGGGGAACTACAGCAGTTGGCTGGAACAAAAGAAGCAGCGGCTGGCGGGGGAGGAGAAGGCCGCCTCGGCGCGGCAAAAGACGTTGGACCGCGAGTTGGAGTGGATTCGACTCGCTCCCCGCGCGCGGCAGGCCAAGAACAAGGCCCGCATCAAGGCGTATGAAGAACTGTCGCAGCAGCAGTTTCAAGAGAAGCTCGACGAGTTCGAGATCCAGATTCCGCCGGGCAAACATTTGGGGGACCTGGTGATCGAGGCCAAGAACCTGTCGAAGGGGTATGGCGACCAGCTATTGATCGACAACTTGAGCTTCCGATTGCCGCCGGGCGGCATCGTGGGGGTGATCGGCCCCAACGGCGTGGGCAAGACGACGTTGTTTCGGATGATCGTGGGGGAGGAGCAGCCCGACAGCGGCGAGATACGCGTGGGGCCGACGGTGGAGCTCGGCTACGTCGACCAAAATCGCGATGCGCTCGATCCGGAGCAGACGGTGTACGAAGTGATCTCGGGCGGGCACGACACCATTGAACTCGGCGGGCGCAAGATCAACTCGCGGGCCTACGTGGCGCGGTTCAACTTTCAGGGACCGGACCAGCAAAAGCTGGTGGGCAGCCTCTCCGGCGGCGAGCGCAACCGGGTGCATCTGGCCAAGCTGTTGCGGCGCGGGTCGAACGTGCTGCTGTTGGACGAGCCGACCAACGATCTGGATGTCGACACGCTGCGGGCGCTGGAGGAGGCGATTCTCAACTACGCCGGCTGCGTGGTGGTCATTAGCCACGATCGCTGGTTTTTGGATCGCGTGGCGACGCACATTCTGGCGTTCGAGGGGGACAGCTACGTCCACTGGTGCGAGGGGAACTTCAACACCTACGAGCAGCAGCGGCACGAGCGGCTGGGGACCGACGCCGACCAGCCGAAGCGGATTCGATACAAGAAGCTGACGCATTAAGGGTCGCTCCGGCGCGAGGGCTTGAATGGCGCGCCGCCGAGTTGAGCCGGGAAGCGCGGCTTGCTATCGTAGTGTCGATCTACCAAACGCCCTCATGGAGTCGCTAGTGAAGCCGTTCGCGAATTGAACCTTCTTTTGCTTCACTAACTCCCCAAGTTTTCGAGGGCTGGATGAACCGATTCCGCCGCCGTATGAGCGTTGCGCCGCGCCTTGTCGCGATCGTCACCGCGTTAGGCCTGGTTGCCGTTTTTGATTTGCCAAGAGACGCCAACGCCGCATTTCAGTTGTTGGGTGGCACAGGCGTGAACTTTGACGATCGAGACCTTGAGTTTTCATTGGTAAACGTTGATTTGATCGACGGCAAATTGGAGCGGGTCGGGCCTCCCAACCAAATTGCGCTGTATGTGGGCCTCGACCACGATCCAGCGCATCAAACGCTGTGGGGCGCCGACGAAGAACTCTTCAGGATCGATCCGGTTACCGCCGCGCGAACCTTGATCGGACCGCTCACCTACAATGGTGGCGCGCCCATTCTCATGGCATCGATGACGGTGTCGCCGACCGGCGAACTTTACGCCGTGTCAAATTCGGGTAGCACCCTCTATAAGGTCGATCCCAATAGTGGCGACCTCACTTACATAACCACCTATACTTCACCACTATTCGTGAGAGCGATCGAGTTTGCGTCCGACGGCACGCTGTACGGCGGCTATGCCAGCCTCTATCAGCTTGATCTCGTGACCGGCAATGTGCTCCACGACTTCGGGCGCTTTGCGCCTTTGCATCCGATCTATATATCGGAATTCGATATCAGCAATGGCGTGTTCCGCGCTTTGCGCTACCAACCCGACAACACAGCAACGCTATTTGAAATCGACGTGAACGCGCCGCCTGGTCAGTTGGCAAAAAACGGCATGCACATCAACGACAATCTGTTCAGCATCGCGGGCGTTCCCGAACCTTCCACCTTGGTCATGGCGCTGGTGGCCGCGGCCACGTTGGGCATGGCGGCACGCCGGCGGCGCCGCGCTTAGTCAACACGCTCCCTCGCGTTCCGCAGCGCCTCGCGCTTGCGAGCGGCATCTTATCGTCAGTACGATGAGCGGTTTGACCAACTGCCAATCGGCTACCGCAAACGCATTGACGAGGGATGACGGTGAGCGAAGCGACCATTCGCGCGAGTCGGCGCGGATTCTTGGAAACGGCCTCCGCCGCCGGTCTGGCGGGCGTGCTCTCGGGCTGCGCAGCCAATAGCGGCAGCGCCACGGCCGGCGATGGTGGCGGCAAAAAGCTGCGGGCCCTCTTCTCCAACGCCGGGCTACAAAGCACGTGGTGTACCCTCGGCAAGCAGACGGCCGAGTTGTGGGGGGGCCTGTTGGGCGTTGAGGTGGTGTGGAAAGACGGGGAATTCAACCCCGCCAAACAGCGCGAGCGGATCGAACTGGCGATCGACGACGACTGGGATTTTTGCTGCGTGCAGGCGATCGGCATCGACACCTTGGAGGCGCCGGTCCGCCGGCTCAAGGAGCGCGGCGTGCCGGTGATCAGCATGGACACGCTGTTGGTCGAACCGGCGCGGATGCGCGAGGTGGGCGTGTGGCTGCAGGTGCAGCCCGATCAGGTCTTTATGGGGGAGACCAGCACCCGCTATTTGCTCAAAACGATCGGAGGGCGCGGCAAGGTGATCCACATCGGCGGCCTGAGCGCGCATTCCGGCGCGCAGGGGCGCAAGGCAGGTTTTGACCGCGCCCTGGCCGACTATCCCGAGGTGGAGGTGATTGGCGGCGGCGTCCGCTGGTGCGATTGGGACAAGCAAACGGCGCGCGACACCTTTGAGTCGCTATTGCAAACCGATGAGCCCATCGCCGGCGCGTTCTTCCACAGCGACGACATGGCCCTGGCCTGCGTGCCGGCGCTGAAGGGGACGCCGCACGAAAAGATGGTCGTCACCGCCGTCGATGGGCAGAAGGAAGGGCTGGAAGGGATTCGCGGCGGCCGGTTGGCCGCGACGACCGTGAACCCGGTCTGCCTGATCCACATGACCGCGCTGGCGCTGGGGCAATTCATCGTGCGGAATAAGGAGGCGGTGGACGCCGTGCCGGCGCAGATCATCACGCCCGGCCCGCTCGTCTCGCGCGAGAGCGGCAACCTCGACGCGCAGCTCTATCTGGCCGATCCACGGCACTGCCTGGTTTAGAGTTGGCGAGCAGAGCTTGTCCCTACAGCACATTTCAAAACCGTCTCCGCCACCAGCACGATCGTGGGCGCCGTCGGCTTTCGACGCTTCGCCCCTCACCCTGCCCTCTCCCCGGCGTACCGGGGCGAGGGTGTTGAAGCAGGCTCTAACAAAATAGCGAGAAGCCGCCGCATGCCCGAGCCGCCGCTACTGGAGTGCCAAAAGATCACCAAGCGCTTTGGCGGCGCGGCGGCGCTGGATGGGGTGGATTTCAGCCTGGTGGCGGGCGAGGCGCATGGACTGGTGGGCGCCAACGGGGCGGGCAAGAGCACGCTGATGAAGATTTTGGCGGGGGCGATCGGCGATTATGAGGGGCAGACGCGGATTGACGGCCAAGCAGTGCGACTGGACACGCCGCAGCGTTCGCTGGCGGCCGGCATCTCGATGGTGTATCAGGAGTTGTCGGGGGTGGGGCAATTGTCGGTGGCCGAGAATCTGTTTCTCGGCCGGCAGCCGATCACGCGGTTGGGACGCGTCGACTGGCGCGCCATGCGCCGCGCGGCGCAAGAGTATCTGGCGGAGCTACAGATCGAGGTCGACGTGCGCCGCCGGCTCGACAGCTACCCGTTGGCGATTCGGCAATTGGTCGAGATCGCCCGGGGGCTGCACAGCGGATCGCGGGTGTTGATCCTGGACGAGCCGACCAGCGCGCTCAGCCCGCCGGAGACGCGGCGACTGTTCGAGTTGGTGGGGCGCGCCCGGCAGCGAGGGGTGGCGATCGTGCTCATCAGCCACTTCATCGAGGATGTGCTGGAAGTGTGTGACCGGGTGACCTTGCTCCGTGATGGGCAGCGGGTCTTTACCCGCGCCGCCGCGGAGCTCAGCAAGGCGGAGGTGATTCACGCCATGCTGGGCCACCAGATCAGCGCGGACGAACCGGGCTATCTGGGGCGCGTGCGGCTGCCGCCGGCGACGAGCGCCGCGCCGGGACTGGTGTGCGAGGGGCTGACATTGGAGGGGGCCTTTCGCGATGTGACGTTGTCGGTCGCGCCGGGCGAGACGCTGGGCATCTACGGCTTTGTGGGAGCCGGGCATAGCGAACTGGTGCGGGCGCTGGCGGGGGGACTGGCGCCGACGGGGGGCACTGTTCGTGTCGATGGCGCGGCGCTGGCCGCGTCGCCGCGAGCGGCAATCGGCCGCGGCGTTGTGTTTGTCGGCGCCGATCGCGCGCAGTCGCTGGTGCATGCCAGCCCGCTGTATAAAAACGTGACGCTCGCGCATCTGTCGCGGGCGCTGGGCCCTTGGCTGCGCCGCGGGCCGGAGATGGCGGTGGCCGAGCCGCGATTGGCGCAGGTGGGCTGCCGACCGCTCGACGCGCGCTTGGCGGCGGGAGCGCTCTCTGGCGGCAACCAACAGAAGGTGGTGATCGCCAAGTGGTTGTTGGGGCCGGCGCGGTATTGGTTGCTGGAAGAGCCGACGCGCGGCATGGACGTGGGGGCCAAGCAAGAGGTGTTGGCGCTCGTCGCCCAATTGAAGCAGCAAGGGGCCGGGGTGATCTTGGCGTCGTCGGAGCCGGAACTGGTTCTGGAACACTCCGACCGGATTGTGGTGATGAGCCGGGGGCGCGTCGCGCGCGAGTTTGCCAACTGCGAGGTCGACAAGTCGGCCCTGGTGCATCACGCCTAGTCAGAAAGGAAGTAGCGACACTTGCAATCACTATCGGCACGGCATGGCGCCAGTTGGCGCGCGACCATCCGCGAACTGGCGCCAGTGGCCACGCTGGCGGCGCTGGTCGCCTTTTTTTCGGCGGTGGCGCCGGGCTTTTGGCGCACCAACACGATCATCTCAATCTTCGATCAGGGGGCGGCGCTGGCGATTGTCGCCACCGGGTTGACCTTTGTGCTGCTCTGCGCCGAGATCGACCTGGCGGTAGGCAACCTCGCCACCTGGGCCTCGTGCCTTTGCGGCTGGTTGTTTGCCAGCCGGTGGCTGGCGCCCGCCGAGGGGGAGACGCTGGGCTGGGGGGCGCTAGTCGCGGTGATCGCGATTCCGTTGGCGACGAGCCTGCTCTTTGGCGCGCTATCGGGCGCGCTGACGGTGTGGTCGCGGCTGCCGAGCTTCATCATCACGCTGGCGATGATGAACGTGGCCATGGGGCTCTCGAAGTTGATCACGCACAACCAGTCGCTGCGCGTTCCCGAGGCGCTGGAAAAGCTGGGTAACGGGGCGATCGCGCTGGGGGGGCAGTGGCGGCTGCCGTATGGGGTGCTGCTGGCGGCAGCCATCATGCTGATCGCGCATCTGGTGCTGGCGCACACCCGCTTTGGCCGTTATGTCTACATGACCGGCGGCAATCGCGAGGCCGCGCGGTTGGCCGGCATCAGCACCGGCATAGTGGTTGTGGCCTGCTTGGCGATATCGGGCCTGACGGCGGGCATCGGCGGGCTGGTCAACGCCGGGCGCTTGCAGAGCGCCAGCGTGCTACTCAACGCCGATCTGTTGCTGAACGCGGTGGCCTGCGTGGTGCTGGGGGGGACCAGCTTGTTTGGCGGCGAGGGGAGTGTGCCGCGCACGCTGGTGGGGGTGCTGACTTTTCGCGTGCTGGAAGTGGGCTTGCAGCGGATTGACTGGATCGACGAAGACGCGCGGCTGCTGCTCACCGGCTGCGTGCTGCTGGCGGCGCTAGTCATCAATGGACTGCTCGCGCGTGGCCGCGGCCGATAGCGATTTTTTACGGAACATGCTCATGCAGCGCACCGCCGAGCAACTTGGCCGCGACGCCTGGGAAATCTGGCAGGCGGGGCTCGCCGCCGTGCGGTCTGAGCGGCTGATGCGGGGCGCGGTGCAGCTTGACGGCAGCGCGCTCGTGATCGGCGACGACGAGATTGATCTGGCGGCCATCGACCGCATCTGGGTGGTTGGCGCCGGCAAGGCGGGGGCGGGCATGGCGGCGGCGCTCGAAGAAATATTGGGACCCCGAATACTGGCGGCGAAGCAGGTGACGGGCTGGGTGAACGTGCCGGCGGATTGCGTGCGCAAGCTGGCGGCGATTCATTTGCACGCGGCGCGCCCGGCAGGGCGGAACGAGCCCACGGCGGCCGGCATCGTTGGCGCGGAGCGAATCTTGGAGATCGCCGGCGGCGCCGGGCCGCGCGACTTGTGCATTTGTCTGATATCGGGGGGCGCGTCGGCCTTGCTGCCGGCGCCGACCGCTGGCGTCTCGCTGGCCGACAAGCTGGCGGTGACGCGCTGCCTGAGCGCGGCGGGGGCCAACATCGCCGAACTGAACACCGTGCGCAAGCAACTTAGCCGCATCAAAGGGGGGGGCCTGCTGCGCGCGTGCCGAGCGGGCCGGTTGGCGACGCTTGTCATCTCCGACGTGATCGGCGACCCTTTGGAGGTGATTGGGTCGGGGCCGACCGTGCCCGACGGCTCGACGGCGGCGGAGGCGCTGGCCGTGCTGGAGCGCTACGACGCGCGGCGCGCCGGCGTGCCGCAGGGGGTGTTTGATTATTTGCGGGGGCGGACGGCAACCTGGCGGCCGGCACCGACCAGCCAGTGGAGCAACTTGGTGATCGGCAACAACGCGACGGCGGTTGACGCGGCGGGAGTCAAGGCGGAGCAACTTGGCTACAGCCATGCCATGCACTGCGCCACGACGCATGAAGGGGAGGCCGAAGCGGTGGGGCGGCATCTGGCGCAGATGGCCGTGCGGATGCGCGGCGGGCCGGGGCCCGATTGTCTGATCACCGGCGGCGAGCCGGTGGTGACCTTGGCGCCGGAGGAGGCACGGGGCCAAGGCGGGCGCAATCAGCAGCTTGCGCTGGCCGCGCTGATTGAACTGGAAAGCGCCGATGTTGACGGGATCGCGCTACTCTCGGGAGCGACCGACGGCGAGGATGGTCCCACCGACGCGGCCGGCGCGATGATCGATCCGCAGACGATGGCGCGAGCACGTGGCGCGGCGAGCGAGCTGATTGACGCTTTGCGCCGCAGCGACGCGTATCCAACGCTGGAACGGCTGGGCGCGCTCCTCAAGACCGGACCGACCCATACGAACGTCTGCGATGTGCGGGTGGTGGTCGTCGATCGCGTGGCCGAGCGAGCGCCGTGATGGCGATCGGCGCGCTATAGCGCTTCGACATAGCCGAGCACCTGGCCGGGCACGACCGGGTCGTCTTCGGCCGCCAGCGTCTCGACCAATATGCCATTGGCGGGGGACGGCAGATCGACTGTCACGCTGTCGGCCAGTACCTCCACCAGTCGATCGCCTTCCATCACCGTCGCGCCGCGCGGCACGAGCCACACGCTGATCGCAATCGACATATCGCCCAGGCCCAGATCGGGCAGCACGAGTGGATGACGAGTGGCCATCAGTCGGTGGTGGCCATATCGCGGGCGTGATAACTCGAACGCACGAAGGGCCCGCTGGCGACCTGCAAAAAGCCCATGCCGCGAGCGGCGCGACCCAGTTCGTCGAACTCGTCGGGGGGCACGTAGCGGGTCACCGGCAGATGCTGTGGCGAAGGTTGCAGGTACTGCCCGAGCGTGAGCAGGTCGCAGCCGGCGTCGCGGAGGTCAGCGAGGGTGTCGAGCAGTTCATCGCGCGTTTCGCCCAGGCCGAGCATGAGCCCGCTCTTGGTGCGGATGGTGGGGTTGAGTTGTTTGACGCGGCGCAAGAGATCGAGCGTCCAGCGGTAGTCGCTTTTGCGTCCGCGGACGTCGCGATAGAGGCGGGGGACGGTTTCGGTATTGTGGTTGAAGACTTCGGGCGCGGCGGCCACTACGCGGTCGAGCGCGTGCCGCTGCTCGACAAAGTCGGGCGTGAGCACCTCGACCACCGCGCCGGTTCGCTCGCGCACCGCGAGCACGGTTTGATAAAAGTGCTCGGCGCCGCCGTCGGCCAGATCGTCGCGGGTGACGGAGGTGATGACCACATGCGCCAGACCCAGTCGCGCCGCGGCCTCGGCCACGCGCGCCGGCTCGTCGAGTTCGAGCGCTTGCGTCTTGCCTTTGTCGACCGCGCAAAAGCCGCACGGCCGCGTGCAGACGTTGCCGAGGATCATGAACGTGGCGGTCTTTTGCGAGTAGCACTCCATGCGGTTGGGGCACTTGGCGCTGTCGCAGACCGTTTCCAGCCGTAGCTCGTCCAGCAACCGCTCGGTGAAGTGGTTGGCGTTGCCCTTCGGCACGTTGCGCTTGAGCCAGCGCGGCAGGCGGCGCGCCGGCTCGCGCTGGGCCAGTGCCTCGACGGGCGCATTGATGATCGGCAGGTTAACCAACACGGCGCGAAGCGCGCTGGGCGCGCGGGCTGGAGGCCAAATGGGGGTGGCGGGTGTAGACGTGATAGTGATCGCAATCGAACGCGGTGGTGAGCTGCGCGAGGATCTGCGAACGAACCAGCGACATCGGAAGCGGTTTTTGGCGCTCGGCAGCCAGTGAACTGAGCGGCGCGGAGAGCGCCAAGTCGCCATCGACGGCGCGGGTTAGCTGCGGGTTGGGATCGACATTGAGAAACGCGCCGTGATAGGTGACGCCGTGTTTGACCGCCACGCCAAAGGCGGCCAGTTGCCCGCTGCGCCCCCACAGGCCGAAGCGGCCGGGGCGGGTATGCGGCTGCACATGCAGAGCGGCGAGCGCGCGCGACAAACCAGCTTGAAAACGCCGCAGGTATTCGCCGACCGACCAGCCGTGCCAGGCGAGCGGCACGATGGGGTAGATGGCCAACTGTCCGGGCGCGTGGACCAGGCAGCCGCCACCGCGATTGATCCAGCGCGGCGACAACTCGCGGCAGGTCAAGTTGAGTGGTTCGGCGCGCAGATGGCGCCGCGAGCCCTGCCGCCCCACCGTGAGGGTTGGCGGATGCTCACAGATCAATAGCGCGATCTGCCCGTCGATGCGCTCCCCGGCTTCGAACACCAAGCGATGTTGTAGCGCGAGGCACGGCTCGAACTCGACCTGACCGAGCAGGTAGGCCTCGATCGCGGCGGGCGAACGTTCGAATTGCAGGGTGTCGTGCGTCATGTCCGTGGGGAGACCTATACTCATTGCCGCGGCCCAGTGTACTCTATCAACGACCCGCGGCGCGGCATAGGCGAGGGGCCTTTTCGGGCCGCGCGATCGCGTCCCCAGCCACCTTGGAGCCGGTGTGTCGGCCAAGAAAAAAGAAGTCGATCGGGAGCACGACAACGAGCGACTGATTGCTCAAAACCGGCGCGCGCGCTTTGAGTATGAGATTATCGAAACGCTGGAGTGCGGCTTGGCCCTGATTGGCAGCGAGGTCAAGAGCCTGCGGACCGGCAAGGTGTCGCTGGAAGAGGCCCATGGCCGCATGAAGGATGGGGAAGTGTGGCTGGTCGGCTGCGACATCCCCGAATACAAGCAGGCGGCTCATTTTGGGCACACTCCCCGCCGGCCACGCAAATTGCTGTTGCATCGCCGCGAGATCAAGCGGTTCGCCAGCCGGGCTTATGAGAAAGGGATGACGCTGGTGCCGCTCAAGCTCTATTTCAAGCAGGGGCGGGCTAAGCTGCTGTTGGGGCTGGGGCGCGGCAAAAAGCTGCACGACAAGCGAGAGTCGCTCAAAAAGGCCTCGGTCGACCGGGAGATCAACCGCAGCATGCGCCGCGGTTAGTCGGTCGGCTGTTGTGCCTGGCCCGTGGCCGCCGGCGGCGCGGGTTAGTCCAGTTGCGCCGACGGGCCTGCTGGAATCCCCCGTGTTTTGGGGCTTTGGACCCCGGGTTCTGGCGATTTTCCTTGGCACAAACTCCGTAGCCCGAATAAACTAAAGTCATCCCCTCAGACAACTTGAAAGGGGATCGCGGATAAGCCCCGGCTGCGCCGCTGCGGAACACGGCGCGCGCCTTCTCCGCGCTTCACTTGTCGGAGTTCGTGACATGTCGCGCCGCAATTGGTTGATGACCTCACTTTCGATGCTCGCCGTGTGCTGCCTTGGCGCCTCGGTTGCTTTTGCGCAGGCGCCGGGCCAAGCCGTGCTGGCCGCCTACACGCCGGCCGATGGCGAGAACTATTTCGCTTTGTCGCTCACTCCGCCCGCGGGCGTGGGCAGTTCTGGCGCGCGGCACATCGCGGTGTTGTTCGACACGTCGGCGAGCCAAGTGGGCCCGCATCGCGAGAAGGCGATGGAAACGCTGCGTTCGTTCCTCGCGCAATTGCAGCCCGAGGATCGCGTGCAGCTTGTGGCGGTCGATTTGAAGGCCGTGCCGATGACCACCGCCGAGGTCGCCCCGGGCAGCGCGGAGTTGAACGCGGCGCTCGACAAGCTGACCCAGCGCGAACCGCTCGGCGCCACCGATATGCAAGTCGCGCTCGAGGAGGGCGCCGCGACGCTAGCCTCCGCTCCGCTCGATCGCCGCGCGGTAGTGTACATCGGCGATGGCATGAGCAGCGGCAATCTGTTGCAGAGCGCCAGTTTTGAGAAACTCACCGGCCGATTGGCCGACGCGCATGTGCCGGTCTCCAGCTACGCGGTGGGACCGCAACTCGACAATCAACTATTGGCGGCGCTGGCCAATCAGACGGGGGGCATGTTGGCCGTCGATGGCGAGCGCGTGACTAGCGACGCGGCGGGCCGATACCTGGCCGACGCCGCGCACGCCGCGGTGGTGTGGCCCACCAGCGTGGAATTGCCCGCCGGACTCAGCGAGGTGTATCCCAAGCGACTGCCGCCGCTGCGCGCCGATCGCGACACGGTGCTGTTGGGCGTGGGCAAGCTGGATGCGGCCAGCGATCTGAAAGTCGCGGCCGATGTGGACGGAAAACCGGCCGAGTTGGCGTGGACCGTGGAGCCCGCCAAGTCGAGCGCGGATAACGCGTATTTGCCCAAATTGGTAGAGCTGGCGAGGCGCGACGCGGGAGCGACGCTGCCGACCATCGGCACGGCCGGACTGGCCGAAGTGCGGCGGATGATGGATGTGGCGGTCGACGATCTGAATCGCTTGGGTCGGCAGGCCGTGGCCACTGGCGCGCTGGATCAGGCCGAGCAACTTGCCGGTGAGGCGGCGGCGATTCAACCCCACAGCACCGACGCCATGGCGATCACCGGCGCGGTGGCGCAGTTGCGACAAGCCGAACCGGCGGCCGAGGATGATCTGCGGCTGGTGGAAGAGCCGGTCGCCGAAGAACCAGTCGACGCGGACGGCACGCTGCTGGAGAACGTGGAGGACCGACAGCGCATTCTTGCCGGAGCATTGCAAGCGGAGGTGCAAGGCCGCCTGCATGCGGCGCAGCGCCTGATGCGCGACGATCCAGCCGCGGCGGTCGAGGCGCTCAAACTCGTCTTGCAACATGTGCGCGGCGACTCGACGGTTGAGCCAGCGGTGCGCGAGCAGTTGGCAAACCAGATCGAAGCGCAACTGGTGATCGCCTCGCGACAGACCGTGATTCGCGACGAAAATGTGATTCGCCAGCAGCAGGCCGAAGCGGCGGCCGCCGAGCGTCGTCGGTTGAACGAGCAGTTGTTCGCCCGCGAGGAGCAACTCGATCAGCTTATCGCGCGGTTCGACGCGCTGATGGACGAAGGTCGCTATGCCGACGCGCAGCAGGTGGCCATTGTCGCGCACGAGATTGGGCCGTTGGTGCCGGCCACCGAAGTGGCGCTGCAGAGCGGATCGATGACGGGCTATTTCGCCTCCGCCTACGACCTGCGAGTGCGGCGCCAGATTGGCGTGGTCGACACCTTGGCAACGGTCGAGGCTTCGCACATCCCGACGCCGGACGAACCGCCGATTTATTACCCCGACCCCGAGGTGTGGGAGCGGTTGACCGAACGGCGCAAGGAATTTGCCTCGGTGTCGCTGGAGAGCTTGAAGCCCGCGGAAAAGAAGATCATCGAAGAGTTGGATAAGCCGACCACCCTCGATTTTGTGGAGACGCCGCTGAGCGAAGTGGTGCAGTACCTGGAGGACCTACACAAGATCCAGATCGAACTGGACGCGAAGGCCTTGGAAGAAGCGGGCGTGGCGACCGACACACCGATCACCCGCAATCTCAAGGAGATCACGCTGCGCTCCGCGCTGCGCTTGATGCTGGGCGATCTCGACCTCACGTATGTCATCAAGGATGAGGTGCTCAACCTGACGACGCTGGACGCTGCTCAAGAGCAGCTCACCACCCGCGTGTATCCCGTTGCCGACCTTGTGGTGCCGATCCAGAGCATGGGCGGCGGCATGGGAGGCATGGGCGGAATGATGGGCGGCATGGGGGGCGGTATGGGTATGGGTGGCGGCATGGGTGGCATGGGGATGGGGGGTATGGGTGGCGGCATGGGTGGCATGGGGATGGGCGGAATGGGGGGTGGCATGGGTGGCATGGGTGGCGGTGGCGGGTTCTTCAATGTGCCCAACCGCGGCTTCCTGCCGTTCAATCCGGCCAACATTCCGCAGGGTGGTTTCCGTCCGTTTGCCGTCGAGGACGACTTGAAGATTGGCCCCAAGACGGCCACCACCAAGCAAGCCCAGGCGGTGACGAAGGCGGCGAAGCTGAAGCCCGCGACCAAGGCGGCGCCAAAACCGGCGGCGCAACAGCCCGCGGTCGCCAAGCCGAGCGGCAAGCGCGGCGCTGTGCAGGCGATTGAGGTGGATGTGCCAGCCGGCGCCAACGCCGAGCAGGCGTGGAACGATCATTTCGCCAAGAACAAGCCCGACCCGGCGCGCGTTCGCGAGACGGCGCGGCAATTGATGAAGCAGCGCAACTTTGCGGGCGTGAAGGGGATGATCGGCGGCGCGCTGCGCAACGGTCAGGCGCAGCCGTGGATGTACGAGGCGTTGGCCCTGGCGATGCAAGCGTCTGGCAGCTCGAAAGACGATATCGAGCGGGCGCTGACGTCGGCGCTCGACTTTTCGAATCGCCCGATCGACGTCATGCACGTGGCGCTCTACATGGCCAAGATTGGTCTGGAAGCGCGGGCGCTGGATCTGTTCGAGCAGGCCTCGAAAATGGCGCCTGGCGCGCCAGAACCGTACGCGCACGGGCTGAACCTTGCCAAGCGATTGAACGACTTGGACGGACTGAAATGGTCGCTGTGCGGCATCCTGAGCCAGGCTTGGCCAGAAGAGGACATGGAGATTTACAAACAGGCCTACCATATCGCCAACTCCACCTTGGCCACGCTGAAGGCCGAGGGACGCGTTGACGAAGCCGATGACTTCGCCAAGGCGCTCGACGCCGCCGTGGCGCGCGACATCGTGGTCGAGGCCCACTGGGACGGCGACGCCGACATCGACCTGATGGTCGAGGAGCCTTCGGGCACGATCTGCTCGCTGCACAATCCGCGCACCACCGGAGGCGGCGCGCTGCTCAAGGATTCGTTCCCCACAATGGACGGCAAATCGTCGGGCGGCTTCGAGGAAATCTACGCCTGCCCGCAAGGATTTAGCGGCAAGTACCGCGTGTTGGTACGCCGCATGTGGGGCAAGCCGACGGCGGGGAAGGTGACGATCGACGTGTATTTGCATACGCGGACCGACCAGTTTGAGCACATTCGCCAGCAGGTGCCGATCAATGATGGCGACGCGCTGGTGAAGTTCGACCTGAAGGATGGTCGCCGCACCGAATCGCTGGCGGCGCAGCAGGTGGCCACCGCCGCGACGCAGCAGCTTTCGCTGCGGCGACAACTGATCAATCAGCAACTCAACTCCATGGCCAACAACTACGCGCTCACCGATCTGAAGCAGTCGCGAGGCGAGATACCGATGGCGCCGGGCGGCCTGCCGGTGATTCGCCAGCCGGCGGTTGGTTTTCAGCCGGTCATTACGGTGTTGCCGGAAGGCGCCAACCTATTTGCACGCGCGGTGATTTCCGCTGACCGGCGGTATGTGCGGTTCAGCGGTTTGCCGCTGTTCTCCAGCGTGTCGGAGGTGAACACGTTCAACTTCGCCACGGGTCAAAGCGGCACCAGCAACACCCCTGGCGGTGGCACGGGGGGCAGCGGCATTGGCTCGGGTGGCGGCGGTATCGGAGGCGGCATCGGCACTTAGCAGCTTGGCGCCGCGCTCGCGGTTCAGTGAACCGCGAGACGCGCCGCTGGCTTTGGCCGGTCTACGCTTGCGGTGGCCATTTCAGTTCCACGGTCGCCGTGGCTTCCTGCTTCACGCCTTCGCGGTCCAGGAAGTGGGTGTCTTTCGCCTTGCCGGCGCTGAACAGTTTTTCGGCCTGATCGTCCCAGTGGCCGCTTTCTTTGTGATCGCTTTCGCCGAGCGGCAGCACCATGTAGCTCTTGGGGGGCTTGGTCAGAAAGACGACCTGCGTCGAGGTTTGCCCGCCGTGGCCCAACCGCAGCTTATCGTCTTGGTGGAACGAAACGGCGCGTGGCGTGGCCATGCCGACTTCCTTGAGCGAGCCGCCACCGACCGGCCAGGTGCGGTCGCCCCCTTCGCGGCCGACGCGAAATAAATCGCCGAACCGCGCATCGAGCTTGCCCGGTCCCCCGCGCAACGATTCCGCCGCCACGCCGAGGGCTTTGGCGATCTGCTCATTGGCGAGCGTGTCGGGCACATGCACCGCCTTGGCGAGTTCGTCGCCGAGGGCGCGCTTGAAATAGTAGTATGACAAGGCGCCGACCGAGTCGGGACGGCTATGCCGGTCCCAGCCGGCGATCTGGTCGTACACCTGCCGCGCATCGCTGGACTTTTGATCGTCGGGCACAGCCTGCCAAGCCGATTGCAAGCGCTGTTGCCATTCGTTGGCGGCCCAGACCTCGGTGCTGAAGGCGATTTCCAGCGCGTCGTCGCGCGTCACTTGTTCGTCGGCGGCAAGCTGTTCCAAGGTCGCCCGCGCGCGCTGGTGAGCCGGACCCGGCTCGGCGAAGTACAGATAGAACCGCTCGTGGTGCTGCTCGGGCACGAGCGGGCTTTGCTTCATCATGTGCTCGGGGGAGACGTTGTTGTTTTGCATGTAGCCTTGCGGCGGATTTTCGATCTGCACCAAATCGGAAAAGCGGTGGATACCGGCATAGTCGTTCTTGGAGTTGTTGCCGGGGATCGGCTTGTGTGTTGGCAGGCCATGATTGCGAACCGGCACGCGGCCAGTGCGCACGTAGAAGACGTCGCCATCGACGGTGGCGATCATCACGTTTTGCGGCATCAGTTGGCAGGTGGCCAGGGCGCGTTTGGCCTCGGCGAGATTCTTGGAGCGCATGACGTTGTAGAGTTCTTCGATCAGCCCCGCCTCGTGCATGTAGGGAATGGCCATGGTGTAGGCCTTGCCGTCTTTTTGCGCGACGACGGGCCCGTGATGCGTGGAGAGCACCTTGATTTCGCGCTCTTCGATCTTGTCTCCCATGCGGACGCGCACCTTCTCGACGCGGGTTTGCAACTTGCGCCACTCGCCATCGACCTGATACGTGCCATCAGGGCCGAGCGTCTCTTCGTACACGTCGGCCGTGTCGGGTCCGCCGGTGGTCATCGCGATCGACAGGTATTGATTGTGGCCGAGGCCGGGCATGGGCACGCCAAGGATGCAGGCGCCCGAGATGGCTAGATCGTCCTGGGCGGCGTACATCCGTTGCTCATAAAAGCGAAAGGGGCCGTACCAGCTTAGGTGCGGATCGATGAGCGCGATGGGGGCGCCGTTGGCGCTGCGCTTGGGGGCGACGACCCATTGATTGGAGCCGCGATAGGCCACCGGTTGTGGTTCGATGCCGGCATTCTGTAGATCGTCGGCGGCCTGTCCCTCGGGCCAGCCCCAGATGATGAATCGGCCGAGCATGATGGGATAAAACGGCTCCAGCTTTTGCGCCCAGGCGGGTTTTTGGTCTGGATGCTCGGCCATGAAATGCTCGACGCCGGCGATGTAAGCCCGGCAAGCGTCTTGCAGTTTGGGATCGATCTTGGCGAACAGTTCGCGGCAGATGGCCTCGTGCTGCCAGACGCGCGAGCGGATGTCGTATTCCAGCGCGTCGGGGCCGGCCACCTCGGCCAGCGTGCCCGCCGCCATGCGGTAGTTTTGCAGCAATTGCTCCAGGCGGTCTTCGGCCTGCGAGTAACCGGCGGCGAAGGCGGCGCCGGACAGCGTGTCGGCGTAGATGTGCGGCACGCCGAAGCTGTCGCGATAGACGGTGACGTTTTCCGCCTGCGCCACGCCGCAGCAGCAGATCAGCACGACCAGCCAAGTGAAACAAGCGCGGAGCCGGAGTCGCATGTGAGTTTCCTAGTGCGGGAGGATTGCGCCCCAGTCGATCGACCAAGCAAACGCCCACCATCAAAGCAGAATTGTCGGGCGGTGCAAGCGCGGTGGGTGAGATCAGCGCTTTGGTCTATCGGCGGCGAACTTAGACTTATCCGCCAAGCGAAAAGAAAGTTGGCGAGCGATGCCGGGCTGGGATGCGTGAACAACGCAAGTCAAAGCCGGCTGCCGAGCGCGGCTTGTGAATTAAACAGAGCCAAAAGGTCTTCGCGACCGCCCTATGAAGACCGGCACCCGATTTGGGGCTTGCGGCCAGTTCGACATGGGCAACGAAAAGAAGTAGCGGCGCAGGGATTCGAACCCCGGACACGCGGATTATGATTCCGCTGCTCTAACCAACTGAGCTACGCCGCCAAGGTTTCCGCCAGCACCGGGGTGCAACCCTCTATGCTGTTGGAAGTTAC
>JAIBBY010000052.1 GCA_019694455.1 Pirellulales bacterium | reverse complement strand
CGCCGGGGACGCGCTCTTTTGCGGCGACACATTGTTCGCGGGCTACCGCATACGCAGCGACGCGCGCGGGCATCAAGCGATTGGCGCGTTGTTGGGGGTGCGGGTGATTCCGCTGGAACTGGTCGATCCGTACTACTATCACCTCGACACTTGCTTTTGCCCGCTCACCGACGACACGGCCATTTATTACCCCGCGGCGCTGGACGATTATGGTCGCCGCGCTCTGGCCGAGATCGTGCCGAACCTGATCTCGGTGGCTGACGAGGAAGCCCGGCACTTCGCCTGCAACGCGGTGGTGGTGGGTCGAACCGTGACGACGAACACCGGCTGCCCGAAGCTGCATGCGGAGCTGGCGGCGCGCGGCTTTGAGCCGCGCGAGACGCCGCTCGACGAGTTCGTCAAATCGGGAGGCAGCGCCAAATGTCTCACGCTGCGGCTGGATGGCGAAGACGCCGCCAGTTGGCGACGGACGATGGTTGCGGAGCGCGACGCTTGAGGCAATTTGCCGCGAGCGATTGACTCGGTACGATAGGGCGTTTCCGCTTTGTCCCTGCTCGATGGCCGAACGGGCCGGCGGCGTCATCTCATCACGGAGACCACTCGGATGACCTCCAGCGAAACCACTGATGTGCAACAACGCAAGACGCAACTGCGCGAGCAGGCGCACGCCAACCGCCGCGAGCAAGAGAACAAGGATGAGCTGAGCCAGATCATCTGCCAAAAGTTCGTTGATCTGCCCGAGTACAAGAAGTCCGCGACGGTGATGTACTACTTGGACGTGCGGACCGAGGTACGCACCCGCCATTATCTGCCGACGGCAATCGAAAGCGACAAGAAGATCGTGGTGCCATACTGCGTGGACGGCGAATTGGAGTTGTTCCACCTGGAAAGCATGGATGAGCTGGAAGTGGGCATGTACAAGATTTTGGAGCCGCGGGTCGATCTGCGAGCGGTGGCGGCCAAGCGGGTGGAGGTCGAGTCGCTGGATCTGATTATGGTGCCCGGCGTGGCGTTCGATCGGACCGGCGGACGAATGGGGCACGGCAAGGGGTACTACGACAAGCTGCTGGAACATGCGCGGGCCGATACGCCGCTGGTGGCGCTGGCGTTTGAATGTCAGCTCTTTCCGGAGATTCCAACTGCGGAACACGACATCTTTATGGACAAGATCATCACCGAGCAGGCGATTTATCCGGGTCGCGGGCGGAAGTAGTCGCGCCCGTCGCGCAGGAGACGGAGCGCCTGCGGGCGAGATTTGGGGATGGTTGTGACACGGTTCGCGTCGCGGCACGAGTGGCTGGCGATGCAATGTGTCGCCAAAGTTAGATTGGGCGAGTATGCGTCTGGACTATGAGCTGAACGCCGGGCGAATCGTCGAGGACGGACACGGCAGCGCCGCGATCCGGGTGTACTCCGAGCCGACCGGCGATGAACGGGCGGAGCTATCGGCGTTTTGCGGCTTGGACGAGCATACGCTCAACTCGATGCTCGACCCCGAGGAAGTGCCGCGCATCGAGGTGGAAAGGGACCACACGCTGGTGATTTGGAAACAGCCGAACCCGGCCTCGCTGCGCGTGGCGGGACGATTTGAGGTGTCGTCGGTCGGGCTGATGCTGTACGCCGATCATCTGGTGATTGTGACCGCTGACGACGCGCCGACGATGACTCACAAGCGATCGCGCGCCATCGCCTCGCTCAACGATTTGCTGCTGCAATTGCTGCTCGACTCGGTGCATCACTTTCTCGATCATTTGCGCGTGATCAAGCACATGGCGCAAGAGGTGCAATCGCGGCTGAACTCCTCGGTCGGCAACGAGCATCTGCTGCAAATGTTCGCGCTGGGAGAGAGCCTGATCTTCTATGTCAACGCCATCGAGTCGAACGGCGGGATGCTGTTGCGGTTGCGGGCGTCGGCGGATCGCATTGGCATGTCGGCCGACGACGTGCGGTTGCTGGAAGACGTCATTATTGAAAACAACCAGTGCGCGCGGCAGGCGGCGATCTATTCGGAAGTGCTCTCGGGCTTGATGGACGCGCGGGGCAACATCATCAACAACAACATGAACATGCTGCTCAAAAACCTCACCATTGTGAACGTGGTGTTCCTGCCGATGGCCTTGCTGGTCGGCATCGGCGGAATGTCGGAGTACACGATGGCGACTCAGCAACTTCCGTGGTGGTTGAGCTATCCCTTATTTCTCCTGGCGATGGGGGCCATTGGCCTGGCGACGTGGTGGGGGTTGCGGGTGTGGATGGACCGCACCTATGGCGCGGGGGGCGGATCGCGCCGGAAATGAGTATCCGCGGCAACGCGCGATCTTGAAACGGAACAGCGCGTCACGACGCGCGAACGCGCTTGCCGTCTACACCGGCGGCTTTTCACCGCGATAGGCCAGATCGAGCAAGTCCATCGGGTGCGCGATCCACAGCGGGTGTCCCTGGGCGCGCGCCTCGCGGGCGATCTGCAACAGGCAACCGGCGTTGGCGGTGAGCACGGCGCTGGCGCCAGTCTTGAGGATGTTGTCCAGCTTGCGACGGCTGAGGCGACCAGCCATCTCGGGCTGGGTGAGATTGTAGGTTCCGGCCGCGCCGCAGCAGACTTCGGTTTCTGGCAAGTCGACAAGTCGGAGGCCCGGTACGGCGGACAGCAGGCGCCGCGGCGCCTCGCGGATCTTTTGGGCGTGCCCTAAGTGGCAAGCATCGTGGTAAGTGGCGGTCAGGTCGATGGAATGTTCTGGTGTGATGAGGCCGAGACTATCCAAGAATTCGTTGATATCGCGCACCTTGTGGGCAAACGCCTCGCGCTCCGGTTGGCGGGCATCGTCCCAGTGATGGCCGTAGTCCTTGAGCATCGATCCGCAACCGGCGACATTCACCACGATGGCGTCGACGCCGGCGGGATCGAGCGCGGCGAGATTGACGTCGGCAAGTTGGCGCGCGGGATCGGCAGCGCCGGCATGGTAGTGGATGGCGCCGCAGCACACCTGCGAGCGCGGCACAACGACATCGCAGCCGTTTTGTTGGAGCACCCGCGCGGTGGCCCAATGTGTGCCGCGGAACATCACGTCGGCGACGCACCCAGTGAACAGCGCGACGCGCGCCCGGCGGCGGCCAATCGCCGGCAGAAACTCGGGCAGTTGCTTCTCATGCTTGCCGGGTGGCGGCAACATTTGCACAAGTTGCCGCAGCCGCGCGGGCAACAACCGCAACATCCCGGTGCGCTCGGCAAAGCGGATCAGCCCCAGCCGCTCGGCCACGCGCGCCGGCGCCAAGGCTTGGCGCATGCGATTGGGGTAGGGGAACATCCCAAAGAGGACCCAGCGATGGAACCAATCGCCGCTCTTGGGGGCGCTATCCAGTTGTTCCATGGCCACGCGGAAGGGCTCGATCAATTTGCCGTATTGCACGCCCGAGGGGCAGGCGGTCTCGCAGGCGCGGCAGTCGAGGCAGAGATCGAGGTGCCCCTTCACCTGTTGGGTGAGGGGCAACTTGCCATCGGTCACTGCGCGCATGAGATAGATGCGGCCGCGCGGGCTGTCGTTTTCGTCGCCCAACTCAAGGTAGGTTGGGCAGGCGGAAGTACACAAGCCGCAATGCACGCAGTCGAGAAACAGTTCGTAGTCGATGCCGGCGCCGGGATTTTGGGCAGCGATTGCGGCGGCCTGTCGCTCGGGATGAGCATCGACCGACGAAGGAGTTGGCGTGACGCCTGGCGCGTCGGCGGGCCGGCTCGATTTCTTCTCCAAGGTGCTGCTCATGACATTCAGCATACCGCAGGCAAGTCGCGCTCGTCAGGGCTGCTACGGACTAGCCGCGCGCTAGTAGACGAAGCGACCGGGATTGAGAATGTTGTGGGGATCGAACTGCTTTTTTACGGCGCGCATCAGGGGCCAGTCGGCGGCCGGCGATCCCCAAACCGCCTGCGCGGTGCGCTCTCCGCTATTGGCGCTGAGGATCACCGCGCTGCCGCCGGCGGCGCGCGCCGCCGGTTGCAGTCGCTTGACCATCGTGGCGAGCATGCCGCCGGGTGGAAGCTCGTTGAACCGCGCCAGCACGATGCCATTGCCCGCGTGCGCCTGAATCGACGCCGTGGCATCGAGTTCGCGCACGACGCCGACCAGTTCGGCCGCGCGGCTGGGGAGCACATTGATTTTGACCGTTAGCTCCGACGGACCGGATGAAAAGTCGTTGAGCGCGGTCCATAGCGCGCTTACCTGCAGATCGGCGGTGATGAACTCGGGCGATTGACCGAGCGGCTGCCACTCGCGGGCGAGTTGCTCGCGCATCCAATCGACTTCGGCGGCTGTCCCTTCCAGGCCCACCACGATGCGCAGATCGCCCGCAGGCAGTAGCTCGCCCGAGATGTCGCTCCAGGCGATGCCGGCGATCAGTTCGATCGCCACGGGGGTGGTGGCGGAACTGGCCAAGGCGTCGAGCAGCGCACTGGCCGCGGCTAGATTGTTTACCGCGGCGACGGCGAAGGCTGATCGCTGGGGCCGGGGCTTGGCCTTGAGCGTCACCTGTGTGATCACGCTGAGCGTGCCCAGCGAACCGGTGAGCAATTTGCAAAAGTCGTATCCGGCGACGTTCTTGACGACCCGGCCGCCCGCCTTGAAGGGCGTGCCGCGGCCATCGACGGCGCTGATGCCGATGATGTAATCGCGCAGGGTTCCGTAGCCATAGCGCCTGGCGCCGCTCCAATTGGTGGCGATGGCGCCGCCGAGCGTGGCGACCTGGGCGTGTGGCAGGTCGATCGGCAACTGCTGACCTTCGGCGGCCATCGCGGCGGTCAGTTCGGCGATGGTGATGCCGGCTTCGACGGTGATTGTCAAATCGCGCGAGGGGTAGTCGATCACGCGCTGCAAGGCGCCAAGCGACAGTCCGAGGCCGGGTTGCTTGGGCGCGAGTCCGTAATCGAGGCTCGTGCCGCCGCCGAGGGGGTAGACGGCGCGGCGCGCGGCGTAGGCGTCGCGCAGCGCTTGCGCCACGTCGGCCTGCGTTTCTGGCGTGGCTGTCTCGGTGATTGGTAGGCTGTCGCTGACCGCGCTCAAGCGAGTGTCGCCTTTCGTCAAACGGCGGCGCGCCGCCCGGGATGATGTTGTTCCATGCCGCAGGCGCCGGCGGTGGGGAGCATTTTGTGCGGGCTGAGGCGCCCCGCGGGATTGAAGGCCAGCCGCAGGCGCTCCATGACCTCCAGGTCTTCGGGCGCGAAGAGCTTGGACATGAATTCGATCTTCTCAACGCCAATGCCATGCTCGCCGGTCACGCTGCCGCCGCAGGCGATGCACTCGTCGAGAATTTCCTCGCTGGCCTTCAGCACCCGCTTGACCTGAGCGGCGTCGCGCTCGTCGAACAGCAGAATGGGATGCAGGTTGCCGTCGCCGGCATGAAACACGTTCACCACCTTGATGTCGTGCTTCTCGCCGATCTGATAAATCCGCCGTAGCATGTGGGGCAGTTTAGTCCGTGGGACCACGCCGTCTTGCGTGCAATAGCTGGGGCTCAAGCGACCAACGGCGCCGAACGCCTGCTTGCGGCACTTCCACAGCTTTTGCCGCTCCGCGGCATCGCGAGCCTGACGCACTTCGCGGGCGCCGCTGCGTTGGCAAAGCTCGATGATCTGGTCGCGCTGGGCGTCTAGCCCGGCCTCCAGGCCATCGACCTCGATCAGCAGAATGGCCTGCGCGTCGAGCGGAAAACCAAATTGGAACGCCTCTTCGAGCGCGACCAGAATGCCTTGGTCCATCATCTCCAGCGCCGCCGGCACGATGCCGGCGCCGATGATCGCGCTAATGGCGTTGGTGGCGTCGTCAACCGATTCGAAAATGCCGAGCAGCGTGCGATAGCCTTGCGGATCGCGGGTGATGCGAACCCAGATCTTGGTGGCGATCGCCAACGTGCCTTCGCTGCCGACCATCACGCCGGTGAGGTCCAGGCCGGGGGAGTCTTCGGCCGGGCCGCCAATCTCGACGATCGACCCATCGGCCAGCACCGCCTCCAGCCCCAACACATGATTGACGGTCACGCCGTACTTGAGGGTGTGCGGTCCGCCGGAGTTGGTTGCCAGGTTGCCGCCGATGGTGCAGGCGCCTTGGCTGGACGGATCGGGGGCATAATGAAATCCGGCGCCGGCGAGCGCCTTGGTGAGCCAGATGTTGACCACGCCCGGTTCGACCACGGCATAGCGGTCGCGGAGATTGATTTCGACAATCCGCTTCATGCGGGTGAGGACGACCATGATGCCGCCACCCACCGGTAGGCAACCGCCCGCCAGGCTGGTGCCGGCGCCGCGTGGCAACACCGGCACATCGTACTCGTTGCCAAGCTGAACGATGGCCGCTACTTGCTGCGCGGTGCGGGGAAAGACGACCACATCGGGACAGTTCTTTTCGATGACAAAGCCATCGCACTCGTAGACGAGCATCTCGGAGTGATTGGCCAGCACGCCGTCGTCGCCCGCGACGCGGCGCAAGTCGGCGATCAAGGTGGGAAGTCGCGTGGCGATCACGGTGCGGCGGCTCGGCTAGCGGGCATATCGGCTGCGCGCGAGCGTCGCGCGCGGCGGCAATGGTTGTCGCGTAATTATATCGGCAGTGGCCGACGCTTCCGAGGGGCTGCCGCGCGCTTACGCGGCGCCGTGCTTTTTGAACCATTCCTGCAAACGCTTCCAGCCATCGGCGGCGTTCTCGGGATGGTAGCTCGGTCGATAATCGGCGTGGAAGCCGTGCTGCGTTTTGGGATACAGCACAATCTCCGACGGCTGGTTGGCGGCCTTGAGGGCGGCGCGCATTTTCTCGACCGTCTCCACCGGGATGCCGCCATCGGCCTCGCCGTACAGCCCCAGCACCGGGGCCTTGAGGTCGGCGGCAATCTCCAGCGGATGCTTGGGATGCAACTCGTCGCTCTGGCCGACCAGGCGGCCGTACCAGGCCACGCCCGCCTTGAGCTGGGGATTGTGGGCGGCATAGAGCCAGACGATCCGGCCGCCCCAACAAAAGCCGGTGATGCCGAGTCGGCTGACGTCTCCCTGGTTCTTCGCGGCCCAGGCCACGGCGGCGTCGAGATCGGACATGACTTGCGCGTCGGGCACCTTGGACACGACTTCGGAAACGACCTTTTGAATGTTGGAGATTTTGGAGACATCTCCCTGCCGCGCGTAAAGCTCTGGCGCGATGGCCAAATAGCCGAGTTTGGCAAATCGACGGCAGATATCCTTGATGTGTTCGTGGACGCCGAAAATCTCCTGCACGACGAGCACGACCGGGAACGATGCGCCACTGGCGGGCATGGCCCGATAGGCGGGGATTTCGCCGTCGGCAACCGGGATCTTCACTTCGCCCGCCACGAGGCCATTACTGTCGGTGGTGATGGTGGCGGCCGACACGGGACGCACCGCCAAGGCAAAGCCGGTGGCCAGCGTGGTGACGACGAAATCGCGGCGCGAGAAATCGCTCTTGGGCAGAAAGTTGATGAGTTCCTCTTGCATGGCTGCACCTATTGCTGGCTGAAGTTGGAGTTTTGGTGAATCGTTGCTCCGCAGGTTAGCCGATTGGGGAACGCATTTCGAGCAATTCGCGCGGGCGCCGCGGAACTATTGACCGGGAGAGTGGTTTAAGAGCAGATAGCGGGCACGCGCCGTTGGCGCGCCGATCTCCCCATTGCAGGAGTTTTTGACATGAGGCCTCGCATTTTGGTTTTTGCAGCGTTCGCACTGGCGACTGCGACTGGTTTGAGCCTGGCCCAGGGGCCGGGCGGCATCGGCGGCGTGGGGGGGGATCGATTGATGCTGCTCTCGCAAGACTCGGTGCGCAGCGAGCTAAAGATCACCGACCAGCAGCGGACGGCGATCGAGGAGTTGTCGACCAAGCGACGCGAGTCAATGCAGGAGCTGCGAGAACTTAGCGGAGATGAGCGGCGCGCCAAATGGGAGGAGCGAGCCAAGGCGACGCGCGAGTCGCTGGCCAAGATTCTGAACGAAGAACAAGTCAAGCGTTTGCAGCAGATTGGCTGGCAGCAGCAAGGGACCTACGCGCTGGCCGACGCCGACGTGGCGGAGGCGCTCGCGCTGACGGACGAGCAAAAGTCGCAGGTGAGCGCCGCGCTGGAGGCGGGGCGCGAGGCGATGCGGGCCTTGCGCGAAGAGGGAAATCGCGAGCAAGCGCGCGAGAAGTTTCGCGCGGCGCGCGACGAGACGCGCAAGAAGCTGGATGCGGTGCTCACCACCGATCAAAAGGCCAAGTGGCAGGAATTGCAGGGCGCGAAGTTTGAGGGGGAGATTCGGTTCGAGCGGCGAGGAAGAAATCGCCGCGCGGAGTAACCCGCGGTCGTGGCGCCCTGCCTGACATCACAACAAAAAGAGCCTCCGGCGCGAGTCCGGAGGCTCTTTTGAGATTTAGGTATTCACAAATGGCGCTAGGCGCGAGGCAGCTCTAGCTGAGCTTCCAGCACCTTCTTGATCCGCGCCGAGGTTTCCTTGAGATGGGCCTGGCTGTAGGGATCGAGCTTGGCGCCCCCCTCGATCAGTTTGTTGATTCGCTCCTGCAGCGAACCAAGCTGCGCGTAGGCCACGGTCTGGCAATCGGCGGGAGCAAAGGAGTTGCCCATCGCCAGGTCGGCAAGCTGCGTCAGGTACTTGCGCTGCAGATTGCGGCGCAGGCTGCTGATCGCCGGCTTGCGCGGGGTGAACTCGCCCGCAGGCAACGCGTCGACCTCGGCGAAAATCGCCTTGGTCAATCGATCCAGCAGTTCGACGGTGGTGAGCGCGTCCTGGTCGGCGGCCACCTTGAGTTCGGCGTCGTGTACGCGCTCGAGCGTGAGCGACGACATGAGCTTGGACAAGATCAACTCTTGCCACATGCCGATCACCTCATGAACCGCGAAGTCGACGCGCAGGGGCTCATTAGTTCCCCAGTGGCTCCAGCGCGAAGTGGCCAGATGGTTATACAGTTCCGGTGGAAATTGGAACGGCTTGTCGTTGAAGACTTGCGTTTCGAGCAGGGCCAGCGCCTCGCGTTGTTTTTCGACCGGCACAATGGTGAACGGGGCGCGGCCGTTGGGATCTCCCTTATGGTCGCGATTGACGTTCACGCCGCCGACGAAACGAGAGGCGAAGAAGTTGGCCAGGCCGTACTGTCGCAGCAAGACACCAAAGGCCTGGGTTACCCGCTGGTACCCCTCGCCGTCTTTGGATGTCTTTTCGACCAACGTCGGCCATAGATCGCCGATCAGCTTGCTGCGCAGCTTGGCGTATTCGAGCGGGTCCTTGCCCAGGTCATAACGGTTGACGAGCGGATCGGGGTCGATGCCGCGGGTGTCCTCGTCGGTGGCGTAGGCCAGTTCTGGGGCGGCGCAACGCGCGGCGATCTTGCGCAGCTCGGCCTCTTCGCCCTCGGTTCCGCCCGACAGCGACTTGTACCCATACTCAATGGCCCAGACGTCATAGGGGCCAACCGTGCCGGAGAAGTAGTCCCCCTGTTTGGCGCCCTTGGGTTGGATATTGGCGGGGGTGTAATCCATGACCGAGCCGGTGAGCCCGGTGGTCTTGGTCTTTTCGGGGTCGTTGACATCTTCCAGGGTGTAGAGGGTGCTGGATTTGAAGTTGTGCCGCAGGCCAAGGGTGTGCCCGACCTCGTGCATGGTGACTTCTTTCAGCCCCTGCATGACCATCTTTTCTTGCATCTCCTTGCCTTCGGCGCCTTCCATGGCGGTGATGGCGGCCGAGCCGAGCGCCAACTCGCGGGAGATGCCGTTGTGCAGTTCGCAGCGGCAGGTGTAGGCATGGCGCAGATGCGGCGGCACCTTCTTCATTTCCTCTTCGTAGCTATGCAGATCGAACGCTCCGCCCGTCACGCGCGAGACGACGTCAGGCGAAAAGAGCTCGTACTCGTCGCGCCAGAAGCGAATGAAGTCGGCGTCGAAGATGATGTCGGCGTCGAGGATTTGGCCGTTGGTCGGATTGACGCGGCTGGGGCCCATGGCAAAGCCGGCCGACGAGGTGATCCAGCGGAAGGTGTTGTAGTTGATGTCTTCCGGATCCCAGGTGTCTTCGTCGCGCTGCTGAATGACGTGAATCGCGTCGACAAAGCCCGCCTTCTCAAACGCCTTGTTCCATTCCAAGATGCCATCGTGGATGGGCTTGCGGTACTGATAGGGGACCGTCTTTTCGATGTAAAAGCGGATGGGCTCCTTGGGGGGGGACACATCGGCGGACGAATCGGCCTTCTCCAATTTCCAGCGATTGATGTAGCGGACAAACTGATCGTCATCGCCTTTCTTGGAGTAGTCCTTGAGCACCGTGAGGAAATAGCCCACGCGGTCATCGGCCAAACGCGGCTTGTAGCCATTTTCCGGCAACAAGCTGATGGAGTAGTGAATGCCGATGGTCACGCCGCGGCTATCGGCGACAGTGTCGAAGCTCATATTGCCGCCGGAAGCATAGGTGGCGGCGATTTGAATCTCCATGTTGTCTTTGAAGCCCTTGATCGCCTCCCAATTCGATTTGTTGGCGGCGAACGCGAAGCCGGGCAGCACGCTGGAGATCTGCGGCAGGTCGCTCATGAAGACCTGACCGAGATCGACGACCGATCCGCCCGCAGGGCCTTTGGTGACGATGGGCAAACTGAACAACACGCTATCGGTGTAGGCGAGCTTGACGGCGCGTTCTTCGGGGCTGCCTTTGTCGGCGGTGAAGCGCACATTGCGGCGGACGATGTGAATCTTGTCGTCGACTTTGCGGAACTGCCACAACCAATCGTCGCCAAATCCCCAGGTCATGCCGCCTAAGATCGGGCCCTCGCCAATGCCGCGGGCGATGGAGATGAGCACGATGAAGTCGCGATCGAGTTGCCCCGAGCCGATCTCGGCGAAGAGGTGTTCCCCCTTTTGCCACATCTTAATGAGGCTGCCGTCGGCCGATGCCTTGGCCTCCTTGGTCACTTCGGCGAACGGAGGATACTTGTCTTTCTTTTCCTCGTCCTTGCCCTTTTCGTCCTTCTCCTCGGTTTTGGAGTCGGGCTTGGCGTCGTCGGCCCAAGCCGAGGCAGGTTGCCAGGCGAAAATCGAAAGACAGGCAAAGGCGGTCAGAATCAGCTTCTTCATCTCGAAGACTTTCTTGTGCGGAGATAGAAAATTCGCGCCACGAGCGACTACGGGCGAGCAGCGCGCGAGGGGCCTCGATAGACTACGTCGAGCAAAACGGAAACGGCGTCGCGGCGCCTCGGTAACCGGCGCTGCCGCTGATCTAGATTCCTGGCGAATGGCGAATCGGCGGAATAACCGTCAAATATAGACTAGGCTTCCCTTCTTGCTCAAATTGAAAGTTGTTCATCGGCTCAATGGAATTGGACCAGCGAACGGCCCTTCCCCGCAGATGGTAGACCATTTACTCGTAGGGGCATGTTGGTGATTCGCACAAATCTTGCGTGACGGGCTCGTTGAATCGGATAGCGAAATCCACGATCGATGAATGACGAGACACCGATTCGGGAGTTGGTGACAAGGTTTTGGCCGCCGCATTGCCTGCCAAGCGAGACGGAGTTCCTCGGTTCGGCGGGCGGTTTCAGCGGGGCTCGCTTCTGGCGTTGGCAGTCGCCGGCAGGGCATTGGTGTCTACGGCAATGGCCACTAGAGCATCCCACGCCGAGCCGACTTCAGCTCGTACACTCCGTCCTACGGCATGCGGGGGCAAAAGGTTTTACCCAGTTGCCCCTGCCGGTAGTTACGGCCAGCGGGGAATCATTTGTTCGTTGGCGGGGGCACTTGTGGGAGTTGACCCCCTGGCTGCCTGGCAGGGCCGATTTTCATGATCGGCCAACGTCCGATCGGCTGGTGGCCGCCTTGGAGACTCTGGCTCGGTTTCATGTGGCGGTTGCGGACTTTGAGCCGCATGCGGCCGGGCCAAGCCCTGGACTGGCAGAGCGGCGCGAGTGGACCGCGCGGCTCTTGGGGGGCGAGTTGGAACTGTTACGTCGCGCGACGGTCCAATGCCCATTGGGTGAGCTGGGAGATTTGCCCGCACGGATTTTGGGCGTGGCTGCGCAGCGGCTTGGCGCCATCCAGCGCGAGTTGCGAGATGCGCAGGCCATGGTGGTTCCGCTCCAGCCAGCGATTCGCGATATCTGGCACGATCATGTGCTGTTTGCAGATGATCGCGTTGCGGGCATTGTCGATTTTGGAGCGCTGCGCTTTGAAAGTGTGGCAGGCGACGTGGCGCGATTGACGGGAAGCCTGGTCGGCAACGACCGTGCCCAATGGCAAACGGCGATGATCGCTTATGAGCGGCTGCGGCCGTTATCGGAAGTGGAGCGGGCGCTGGTGAGCATTTTCGATCGCTCGGGAGTTGTGTTGTCGGGACTGAGTTGGATCCAATGGCTGTTTATGGAAGATCGCCAATTTGAAGATTTGTCCGCGGTGCGAAGTCGACTAATGCAAATTGTCGCCCGACTGGAGCGATAGTCGGCGCTATTGGTCGACCAAGAAGCTGAGATGCATCTCGGCGTGGCGCAGGTGGAACTGGTCCCATTCGTCGCGGGTGAGCTTGCCCGCCACGGGGTGCTTGCCGCGCTGGGGTTCGCGCTTTAATCGCTCGACGGCTTGTTCTAGCGCTGTCATCGCGGCGTCGTAGTCGACGTCGGGCTGGGCCACGAGTCGCGCCTCGGCAGCGCGTGGCAAACGGAATCCCGCCGGGAACGGCCCTTTGACCAGCATGGGCTTGATGACATAGGGGCCGATCAGCTTGTAATACCACTTGACGTTGAACGTGCCCCCGTCGATGGAGCCGTGAATGCCGTTGGCCAGGTGCTGGAGGATCATCGGCAAGGTCCAGTTGCCGAGTTGCCGATGTGGAGTAGCGTGCAGACGCCGGGCTTCGGCCAACACCTCGTCGAACGATTGATAGCGAAGCTTGCGACGTCCGCGAACTTTGCCGGTGTCGCGCCGGGATTGATCGATGGCCATTTGTTGAGTCCTACTAAGAGGCGACTAGCGCGGCGTCATTGTACCGAGCGCCTTGGCGGACGGCGAAACGGATGCGTGGGTCCATTTTTTTGGACTTGATTGTCGAGATTCTCTTTGAACTATTTCCCCCGCTGCGGTAGCATCATCTAATGCTCTAATAGGGGGTAGGCCAGAGGGAAATGGTCACGCAGCAACGGGGCGGCAATGGGGCACGGGGCAGATCGACACCATGCACTGTTGGCTTCGGGATTCAAGGGCAGGACGATGGCCATTGCGGCCGATACTTCGCGCGTGACACATCTGATTGAGCGGCTCGCCGATGGAGACGATCGCGCGCGCGAGGAGCTCATTCGATTCGCCGAGTCACGACTGCGCAATCTGGCGTCGCGGATGTTGCGCGGCAACTGCCTTCGCCGTTGGGAAAGAACCGACGACGTGCTGCAACAAACGCTGCTGCGGCTGACGCGGCGACTCTCTGACTTGCGCGCGACGAACACGGCGATGTTCCTGGCCTTTGCCGCGCAGAATATGCGGCACGCGCTCATCGACTTGGCGCGACACTATTATGGTCCCACGGGCTGGGGCGCCAACTACTTGAGCGATGCTCCATCGGTCGATGGTCGCAGTTCTGAAGCGGAGGCGCTCGATCGTCAGCCGGGCCCTGAAGGACGGCTCGATCAGGCCGAACGCTGGGGCCGGCTGTATGGCGCGATTGATGGACTGCCGGACGAGGAGCGGCAGGTAGTCGACCTCGTTTGGTTACACGATTTGCCGCAGGCGGAGGTGGCGGTGCTGTTGGGCGTGGCCGAGAAGACCGTAGGACGTCGCTGGCGGCGGGCGCGATTGCGGCTGCACGACGCGTTGGCGGGCGAAATGCCGCTCCTGTAGATCCAAGCGCGCGAGATTCCTTGACGGCGGATGACTTGTCTATGAGCATCGACATCGACTTGAGAGCGGCGGACGATCCTTCGATCGACAGCTTGCTCGATCGGTTGGAGTCGCTGCGCGAGCAATACGCGGAAGAGACCTTCGCGGAGCTGGTGGCGCTTGATCCACTATTGACCAATGCGTGTCGCGCATCTGGCGAGCTGGCGCAAGAGTTACAGCGCCGCCTGGACGCGCTGGATGCGGTGAATCGCGTTGTCAGCAAGCGCGCGGAGCGCTATCCGGCGATTCCTGGTTATGAGATTCACGAAGTGCTAGGGCGCGGCGGCACCAGCATCGTCTACCGGGGCACTCAGTTGTCGTTGGGGCGCGAGGTGGCGATCAAGGTGATTGTCGCGGGGCAATTCGCCAGCGCTCGTTCTCGCGCGCGGCTACACATTGAGGCGGCCAGCATCGCGCGGCTGCACCATCCATGCATCGTGCAGGTACACGAGGCGGCCGAGTTCGACAATTTGCCATTCATGGTCGAGGAATTGATCGAAGGGGGCAATCTGGCGCGATGGGCTAACGGCAAGTCCATTTCGCCGGATGAAGCGGCGCGATGGGTGAAACAGATTGCCGAGGGGGTTGAGCATGCGCACTCGCGCGGCGTGCTGCATCGTGACCTGAAGCCATCGAACATCCTGCTCACCACCGAGGAGACGCCAAAGATCAGCGATTTTGGCTTGGCGAAACTCTTGAACGAAGAGCGCGACTTGACGTTCACGGGCGAACCACTGGGCACGGCCTGCTACATGGCGCCAGAGCAAGCCATTGGCGTCGACGCCGGGCCGGCCACCGATATCTATGGCCTGGGAGCAATTTTGTATGAGTTGCTGACGGGCGAACCGCCACATGGCGGGGCGAATCGCGCCGAGACGATGCTGTTGGTGCGGGGCGCATCGCCTACACCGCCGCGCGCGTTGGCCGGCCGTATTCCGCGCGATTTAGAGGCCGTGTGTCTCAAATGCCTGGAGAAGGAACCGGCGCGGCGCTATGCATCGGCGCAGCGACTGGCGGAGGATTTAGATCGATTTTTGACGGGGCGGCCGACCGTGGCGCGCCCGGCCGGGCCGCTGCGCCGCGCGGTCAAGACGCTGCGGCGGCGTCCGGAATTGGTCTGGATGGCGGCGCTGGCGATCATGACGGCGCTGGCGACCGTCAACAGCGCGTGGGGGCTTCGCCGAGAAATGACGGCGCGCGAAGGTGAGGGCGTTATTCCCGCGATGTCGCTGGTGGATACGTCTGACAGCGCTGCGCGACAGCATAGTGAGTTGGAGTACGCGGTCGATTTGCGCGAGGCGTTCGACGCATACCAATTGGGAGACGGGCCGCGATTGCGAGGACTTTTGGATCGCTATCGCGATTCGACGGCTGGCGTGGACCTGCGAGATTTTGCGTGGCGCTATCTCGATCGGCAGTTTAGCGCGCGGCCGAGCATTGTCGACAGCCGTCATCAAGAGGGTTACGCCATAGCGTGGTCGCCGACTGAGGCTCTGTTGGCGACCGGCGGCAAGGATGGCCACATTCGGCTGTGGCGGGGCAATCCGCTGGAGTGCGTTGGCGATTTGGCGCCAGCAATCCCACCGGGAGCCGATGTATGCGTCAACGACCTGGCGTTTAGCGCCGATGGCCGACTGTTGGCGAGCGTCAGTTGCGACAAGACCGCGCGCATCTGGGATGTTGGCGCGCGGCGCGAGGCAGCGCCGCCGATCAGGCACGAGAAGTCCGTGACGAGCGTGGCGCTGCATCCAAGCGGAGAGTGGCTTGCGACCGGGTGCAACGATGATCAGGTGCGGGTCTGGTCGCTAGCGGACCATGCGCTAGTGAAGTCATTGCCAACCACAAGGATGACCACCAACCGACTCGACTTTTGTGAGCATGGATTGCTGTTGGCCGCGACTTGCTCCAGCCCCGAGAAAGGTCATACATGGATTTGGAAAACTTCGGACTGGCAACTGTTGAATGATCTTCCGATCGGGGCGCATGACCTCCGCTTTATGAGACACTCGCCGACGCTGATTGTCGGTTCGCAAGATTTTCAGATCTCGCTCTTGTACGCCCATACAGGTCGCGCATTCACCACGCTGGGGGTGCCGAGCGATGCCCAGTCGCTGGCGGTCTCCGATGACAATCGCTGGCTGGCCGCGGCGTGTAACGACGGCGCTGTGCGCGTGTGGAATGAACTATCGGGGGAGGCGAGGCAGTTGATTCATCGGCACGCGGCGCGCATGCAGGACCTGGATTTTTCACAATTGCACAGCAGTTTGGCGGCCATCAGTTACGACGGGAAAATCCTGCTTTGGAGCGAAGTTGATCCAGCGGGGGGCGAAGCGATGTCTGGCAAAGCGCTGGGGCCGCCGCCGGGGGCGCGGGAATTGGATGAAATCGATATTTCGCCGACGCTCCATTGGATGGCGCAGCGGCGTCCTGGTCAGCAAGTGGAACTGTGGGACGTGCGTCAGCGGCACGCGCGTTTGCGGCCGGCGCCAGAGCGGGGAGTCATTGTGTTCGATCCGAACGACGCGGCGCCCGGCGTCCTGGTCGCGAAGGACTCGAACACCGCGCGGTTCGAATTGTGGAACGAAACTGCCACGCTGCCGGCGGTGGATGCCTCGGCTGGTCAGATCGCGGTGGATCATCTGGCGGGGACGCACGCGCTATTGTCGCCAGACGGCATGTTGGCAACCGATAGCGGTCGCTGGGGCGCCCAATTGACTTCGCTTGCTCCCGTCGGCGACGTGGGCGACTGCCGCCTGGCATATTGCGACGAGCACGGACTGGTGGCGCTTTGCGCCGCGCCAGCGGAGCCGTTGTTGGTCGATCTGACGACCGGACAGCGACTGCCGCTGCCGCTGAATGCGGGCGATGTCAAATCGCTTCAATTCTCACCCGACGGTAATTGGTTGGCAGTGACCATGTCGACGCATGAGATTCAGCTCGTCGACACCGCCAGCGGGCAAACAGCGCATGTGCTGCCTGTTGGGTTCGCTCCGATTTCAACCGACTTTTCCGCTGACAGTCGCACCTTGGCCGCCGCTGGCGGATCCTTGGTGGTTCCGTTATGGAATGTGGCCACTGGGCAGCGACTAGGCGATTTGAAGGGGATCATTGGACAGGTGCGGCGGGTGCGCTTTTCCGGCGATGGCTTGCGCCTGGGCGCCGCGGTTTGGGACAGCAATCGTGCGCTGGCCGAACTGTATGTGTGGGGCGATTGGGACGAAAGTCGCGCCCCGGCCGCGCGGTGACTGGCGAGCGCTCAAACCGTCTCTGGCGCCGCTAGCATTTCAGCCGGCTCCGTCATTCCATCATCGGCGAGCGGCGGTGGGCCGGCCGTGCCGTTGGCGATGCGCTGGCGAATCCACAGCAGGTAGAACAAGGCGCCCACGCCAATTGCGGCGCTGGTAGCTACCAATGGCGCATAGGGACGAGGCGCGGCCGGATTGGGAATGGTCAGCGCCACCACCACGACGGCCGTCCAGACAAGCGCCACGACGCCGACCAGGGTTCGCCAGCGACCAAGCTGAAACCCCGGGCTCCAATCGGCGTGGCGCAGGCCGACCAAACCGGCCAAAACAATGCCGCCATAGCCCAAGTACCCAGCCACCGTGGCAATGGAGGTAATGATGTCGAGCGCCTGCTGCCATTCGAGCAGCAGCACCACCACGCAGGTGAGCAACCAGATAGTGAGGATCGCGTAGGTGGGGGTTTGATGCTTGCTGTGTACCTGACTCAAAATCCGTGAGGCGGGCAGCATGTTGTCGCGGGCCAGCGCGAACAGCAACCGAGTGACCGCCGCCATGCTAGCGACGCCGCAGGCGAAGATGGATACGGTCACAATCACCAACAGCGCCGTCATGGCGGTTGGACCGACCTGCGAGTGAATCACTTCGACCAGCGGCGCATCGCTCTTTTGAATCTCGGTGAGATTCTGAATCGAGAGAATAAAGGCCGCCAGCATCAAGAAGCCGCCAATGCCGGAACTGAGCACGCTGAGGATGACCGCGCGCGGGACGGTTTCGCGCGGTTTGCGGGTTTCTTCGGCCAGATCGGCAGCGGCCTCAAACCCGGTGATGCACCAGGCGCCTAAAAGGAGCGACAGGCCAAAGGCCTGCCAGGTGGCCGGCGAGCCGGTGGCCAGATGGGTGCTGTTGAACAGGAAGCTCATCTTCGTTGTGCCGCTGCCCAACCAGATTGCCAGCAGCACCAGCGTAATGGCGGCCGCGCCGATGATTTCGGCCACCACACCAAAATCGTTGACCAGCGCCGCCAGTCGGATACCCCACAGATGGATCAGTGTGACCAGGGTAATGGCGCCAACGGTTAGCCAGGAGACCGATGGCGGAGCCTCCAGCACCGCGCCTAGCGCCAGATGGATCTGCTCGGCAAACGTCTTGCAGATGCCGGGAAAGCCAGCTAGCCACTGCGCCAAGAGAAGCCAGCCGACAAAGTACCCAAAGCGCGGACCGATCAATCGTGTGGCCCATTGATAGCCATAGCCCGATAGCGGGAAGCGGGCCGCCAGTTCGGCCACCATCAGCGCGACCAGCAACTGTCCGATGACGGCAACGACCCACGACCAGATGACCGCGGGACCAACTTGCGCGAGGCCAGCGCCGAAATTGGTGAAGATGCCGGTGAGTATTGAGATCAGCGAGAAGCTGACGGCAAAGCTGGAAAACAAGCCCATGGTGCGCGCAAGCTGCTGGCGATAGCCGAACCGCGCCAGTTCGGCGGCGTCGTGGCAGGCGCCCGCTGCCTGGTCGTCGTCTGTGGGTTGGTGCTGGCCCATGCGCATCGTCGCAGTATCCGAACCACATGCGAGGTTTGCAATGGCGAGCGGTTGCGCACTGCTTCGAAAGCGGTCCCAAGACTCGCAGCGAAAGCGAGCCGGCGCCGTGGGTGTATTGAAAGTCGTTGCGAGCAGCGCCGCTACTAGCGCCGCTTGTGCGCCAGCGCCTGCGCCACGCGCGCGAGCCATCGCCAGGTTATCCGACCGTCTCAACTGGACCCGTGCCGAATTGCTTCAAAGCCGATCGCTGGTCCGGTCGATTTATCCAGTGCCATACTTCGTTTCGAGACTGCTCAGGGGATTCCGCCCGATGATGGAAGATCACTACCTTCCCTTTGAAGACCGCTGCGTGGACCTGATGGAGGCCCAACTCGCCGCGGATGTGGCGGAACTTGCCATCGATGACTTGATTGCCATCAGCCACTTCATCGACCGCATCGGCGGGCTGGAGAACGCGCTGATGGCCATGCAGACGCTACGCGACATCGAAAGGGCGGCATAGCGCGGCGCGTGGCCGGCGGGTCTTGCCCGCACAATCGGGATACTTTGCCAGGTTCGCATTCTCAGCCGCAGCGAACTGGAATTGCCCTTCCGTCAATCTTTGTTCTCCATTGCTGGCAGTGCCATGCGCGCGTCGCTGTACGTGGCCGCCATCGCTTGGCCGTGCTGCCGTAAGCGTTGGGCCGCTTGCTCAAGGGACCGCCGAACCGGCCATGGCGCAGCGCTCGACTGATGGAATTGCCACTGGCTGGCGATGAACTGGCGCCTGTATCGCCGCGGCGCGGGTTGCTAGAATCGCACGCTTTGCCTAGCGAAAGCGAGCGCCAGCAGCCATCATGCCGGTCGACAAGTCGGAACAGCGCGTGCGGCAGATGTTCGGCGAGATCGCCGAGCGCTACGACCTGTTGAATCATCTGCTGTCGTTGAATGTCGATCGCTACTGGCGCTGGCAGACGGTGCGGCGCGTGCCGCCGGGGCTCAAAGGTCCGATACTCGATATCTGCACCGGCACGGCCGACTTGGCGCTGGCTTATCACAAAGCGGCGCTGGGGCACGTGCCGATCATTGCCGCCGACTTCAGCCATCCCATGCTGGTGCGCGGCGACCAAAAAGGGCGCCAGATCGAGGGGCGGCGTAATCTGCATTTTGTCGAGGCCGACGCGCAGCAGTTGCCGTTTGACGACGCGCAATTTCAACTGGTGACCGTAGCGTTTGGCTTGCGGAACGTCACTAACACCGACCAGGGACTGCGCGAAATGGCGCGGGTGTGCCGGCCGGGCGGCAAGGTGGCTGTGCTGGAATTTTCGATGCCGACTCAGCCCGGGCTCAAGCAACTGTATCAATTTTACTTTCGCCATGTGCTGCCGCGCATCGGGCAGACGCTCGCCCGCAATCGCAGCGACGCTTACAATTATTTGCCATCTAGCGTGCAGGAATTTCCGTCTGGCGAGGCGCTGTGCGATCGCATGCGGGGGGCCGGATTGTCGACGGCGCGGCACGTGCCGCTGACGCTGGGCGTGGCGACTCTCTATATCGGAACCAAATGACGTCCAACCTGGTGGTCGCCATCACTGGGGCCAGCGGGGCCCCCTATGCCGTTCGGCTGTTGGACGTGCTGTTGTCCGCCGGGCGCGAGGTGCATTTGTCGATCAGTCCCGCCGGGCAAGCGGTGTTGAAGCAAGAGTTGGGGATCGACATCGACCTGGATCGGTTTGAGCTGGCCAGCTTGCTACCGGCGGAAGGTCGACAAGAGGGGCTGGCCGGAATGTTGTGCCGGCGCCGGAGCGAGACGAAGCGACAGTCGGGCCAAGCGGGCCGAGTTCACTATCATCACTATCGAGACTTGATGGCGCCGATTGCCAGCGGATCGTTTCTCACGGCGGGCATGGTAGTTTGTCCTTGCTCGGGAGGAACGCTGAGCGGCATCGCACACGGGGCGAGCGAGAACTTGATCCAGCGCGCGGCGGATGTGCATCTCAAGGAGCGGCGCAAGCTGATTGTCGTGCCACGAGAGACGCCGCTATCGACCGTGTATCTGGACAACATGCGGCGCCTGTTGGAGGCGGGCGCCGTGGTGCTGCCGGCGATGCCGGGATTTTATCACGGAGCGGACTCGGTATTGGACTTGGTCGATTTCGTCGTCGGGCGAATCTGCGATCAGTTGGGGGTTGAGCAAACGCTCATGCGCCGCTGGGGAGATGGGGAATGACGCTTCGCGGCGCGCGCCATTTTCTGGAGATGATTCGCTTCAGCCATACGCTGTTCGCGCTGCCGTTTGCGCTATTGTCCGCGATTTTGGCATGGAACGAGAACGCGCGCGCCGGGAGCGCGACGCCGTTCCGCTGGCAGGAGTTGGTGGGCATTGTGCTGTGCATGGTGTTTGCGCGGAGCGCGGCGATGGCGTTCAATCGATTGGCCGACCGGGCGATCGATGCGCGCAACCCGCGCACCAAGATGCGCCACTTGCCGGCTGGGATCTTGAGCACGCGGTCTGTGTGGGTCATGGCCATTGTGTGCGCGGCGGGCTTTGTGGCGAGCACGTTGTTGTTCTTGCCAAACTGGTGGCCGCTATATTTGTCGGCGCCGGTGTTGGCCTTTCTGTTGGGCTACAGCTACGCCAAGCGCTTCACGGCGCTGGCGCACTATTGGCTGGGGGCGGCGCTGATGTTGGCGCCGATCGCGGCGTGGATCGCCATACGTGGGAGCTTGGGTTGGCCGCCGCTGGTCTTGGGGGGGGCGGTGCTGTTGTGGGTGGCGGGGTTCGACATCATTTACGCCTGCCAGGATTTTGAATTCGATCGACAGGCGGGACTGCACAGCGTGCCGGTCTGGCTGGGCGTGCCGGGCGCGCTGCGGTTGTCGGCCTGGTCGCACTTGGGCATGGTCGCGCTACTGGCGCTATTGCCGCTGGTGTACGGCGACTTGGACAAGTTCTACTGGCTGGGGCTGGGCATTGTGGCGGCGCTACTGGTCTATGAGCATTGGCTGGTGCGGCCCGACGATTTGGACCGCGTGAATCTGGCTTTTTTTCACGTGAATTGGATCATCAGCCTGCTGCTGCTAGTCGTCTGCACGGTCGATTTGTTAACCTGACGCTAGCGGCCGAAGATTGCCGCCGCCGGCGCTTGCCGAGCGGCCACGGTCTTGCTGCGAAGGAAATTGGAACATGCCAGCCAATACGAGTTTCACCGAGATCCGGCGCAAGGTGGAAGCGGGAGAGCGGCTTTCGTTTGACGATGGCCTGTTGCTCTATAGCCCGCAAACGCATTTGAACGAGCTAGGCGAGTTGGCCAACCTGGTTCGCGAGCGCAAGAATGGCAACTTCGCTTATTTCAACATCAACACGCATCTGAACCCGACGAACGTCTGCGTCTATCGCTGCATCTTTTGCGCGTTTCGCTCCGACCTGCGTGAGCCCAAAGGCTACGCGATGAGCGACGAGCAGATATTGGCGCGCGGTCGGGAGGCGGTCGACGCCGGTTGCACCGAGATGCACATTGTTGGCGGTTTGCATCACCAGCGCAAGTACGACTGGTATCGGCACATCATCGAGATCCTGCACGATGCGCATCCCGCGCTGCATCTCAAGGCGTGGACCGCCGTGGAGATCAACTGGTTTCAGCACCTGACGAAAAAGCCGTATCGCGAGATTCTGCAAGACATGATCGACGCCGGGCTAGGCAGCATGCCGGGGGGCGGGGCGGAAATCTTTCATCCCGAGGTGCGCCACCAGATCTGCGAACACAAAGCGGACTCGCGGCATTGGTTCGACATTCATCGCACGGCGCATCAACTGGGATTGAAGACGAACGCCACGATGTTGTATGGCCACATTGAGAACGCCTACCACCGCATCGACCATCTGACGCGGCTGCGCGAATTGCAGGACGAGACGGGAGGATTTCAGACGTTCATCCCGTTGGCGTTCCACCCCGACAACACCAAGCTGGCGCACATCAAAAAGCCTTCGTCACTGGTTGATCTGCGCACGATGGCGGTGAGCCGGCTGATGCTGGACAACTTTCCGCACATCAAGGCGTATTGGATCATGCTGGGGATGGGGACCGCTCAGGCCGCCTTGGCCTATGGCGCCGACGACATCGACGGCACCGTGCGGCACGAGTTGATCTATCACGACGCCGGCGCCGACACGCCAGAGGCGCTCACCGTCGATCAATTGTGTCGACTGATCCGCGAAGCGGGCCGCGAACCGGTGGAACGCGACACGCTTTACCATCGCATCGTCCGCGACGGCGACCGTTGGCAGGCCGCCGAGTCGGTGGCGGTGGCCTGAACCCGCGCCCCTACGGTCGCGCGACGCCGACGCGTCAACTCTCGGGAAACATGCTCGCGGGCATGATCCGCTCAAAGATGCGGCCAATCTCGCGCGAGCGGCGGCGCCGACTGGCGATGTGCCACGGACTCACGCCCGCCAGTTCCGGCATGATTTCGATCAGCTGATCGATCAACATGCACGCCAGTTGGTTGACGGAGCTCGTGGCGGACGACTCGGAGCGGATCGCGGTGGCCGTCTTCATGAGCTTGAGCAGCCGAGCGCGCAAGAGGACGGGGGGCGAAAGCTCGGTGTTCTCTTCCAGGAGGTCGGCCATTGGCACGTCGAGCAGTTCGCGCCACGCGTGAAGGGTGCTGAGTTTAAGATCGCTGGACTCGTGTTCCTGCTGACGAGCCTCGTGCATGTCGATTTTGAGGGTGCGGGCCACGCGACGGAGCGATACCCCTTGTTGCTGCCGTACGGCCTTCAGGCGGTGCAGCGGGCGCTCTGGGGCGGTGCGATTCGGGGTGTGGCCATTCGTTGGCGCCACGGCGTGGGAGTTGCCGTTGGTGGAGAATCTCGCCCCGGACAAACGATTGGCGCATGGCATCGTACTCATGACGGGCCTCTCTCTCTAAAGTGATGGACACGCGCTTTGTGAACGCGCGTGAACTGCGCAGCGGGTTCCGCGCCGCGACGCAGAGCGGGGAAACGACGCGCCGTCCGGGTGGTTCCGACAACCGGTCGCGCGCAAACGAGCGGAAGTTCTCTAGCTGCCGTGGGAATTGTCAGCCGAATATGCAAACGGCGAAGAGCGTCACTCTTCTTCGTTCCGATTCCGAATGGCGAACGCCAAGTAGTGGAAGTGGTCTGGTCGCGCCTCGACGACCGCGCAATGGTATGCGGCGCCAGCAGGCCGACAAGCGCGCTAGCGCGCGTCGCGCACGCGGCAATGGACGCCCGCGCTGGCATTGCAATCGAAAAAACCGGACTGCAAGGCTTTGACAAAGCGCAGGCGAGCGCTTGGAGAATTGTGTGCGAGCGAGCGAGACACTTTAGAAACGGCAAATCGGTGAGCGATCGCCGAAGTGCTTAGCCGCCAAACGATTAGTTGCCGCTGATGGTCGTGCGCGCCGAGTGCAACCAGCCAGATCGGGCCCTGCGCAGGAAGCGTGGGCCGGCCAGCTTTTTGCGGTTTTCTGCCGCATTTTGCCGAGTGGGAAGCTCCACCCAGCGAACTTGCCAGCCGACCGCGCTTGCCTGGTCGGCAAAGTCGGTCAACGTGGCCGCCGCGGCCGCCAACAGCGTGGCCGCCTGCCGGCGCATCAACCACAGTTCGCAAATCGCCGAGCGATCGGCGTCGGGCAGGATGCGCTGCGTCATTGAGCGCAAGGGACGGCTGGGGCGCGCGGCGCGGGCCAGCACGATATCGGCCGCTTCGAGTTCGCGCCACAGTTTGCGCAGGTCGCGCACGTCGAAGGTCGATTCAGCCGCCAGAAAGACGATGGCTTCCCCTCGGCTCGTGGCCAGGGCGCGCTCGACGACCCCCGCGCGGTCGACTTCCCAGGACTGACGAACCACCCGCAATTGGGGATACATCTGGGCTAGATCGTGGGCGATTTCGACGGTGGCGTCGGTCGAACCGGTGTCGAGCACCAGGATTTCAAAGCGGGGCGCGAGTTCGGCGGCCGCCTCGAGCGCGGAATGGATCAGCGCCGCGATTTCGCCTTGGGCATTGTGCACACAGAGGCACAGGCTTAGCGAGCAGTGCAAAGGAGCACTCCCTGGGAGAGGGATGGGTGAGAACGCAGACACGGATCATCGGGAAGCTTGGCGGCGCCGCAGGTTGGGGCGGCTGCGCGCTTGCTTGCATAAGATCGGCCGGCGCTCGACCAGACTGGAGAACTGTCGCGCGCAAGACCGTCTGGACGAACGAATCCTTTCGCGCGGCGCACGTCCGTCTGCGCCGCAAGAACCGCGCGTGGCGGGTTGTCGGCTGGCCCGGTTTTGCACTATTGTACGGGTTTTCCCAGACGGGCCCTTGGGCCCGCAGCGGTTATAGCGGCGCCTTCTGGGGCGCGGTGGACCGCGATTCGACTCTCAAAGTGAGACCACGCAGCCATGCCGAGTGTGATTGTTCTGGACCCATTGGCCCAAGAGGGGCTCGATCTGTTGGCCGCGACGCCCGGCGTGACGTTCGAGGTGCGCACCGGTCTGAAGGGGGCCGATTTGCGGTCGGCGTTGGCCGAGTTTGATGGCGCGATCGTCCGCAGCGGCGTCAAGATCACGGCCGAGGCGCTGGAGGGCAATCGCCGCCTGAAGGCGATTGTGCGGGCAGGGGTCGGCACCGACAACATCGACAAAATGGCCGCGACCCGGCTGGGCATCGTGGTGATGAACACCCCCACCGGCAACACGGTGAGCACGGCGGAACACGCTTTGACGCTCATGATGGCGCTGGCGCGGAACGTGGCGCCCGCGTATCAAAGCCTGGTGGAAGGGCGTTGGGATCGCAGCAAGTACATGGGGACGCAATTGGCCGACAAGACGCTGGGCATCGTCGGCCTGGGACGGATTGGTCAAACGGTGGCCGCGCGCGCCAAAGCGATGGACATGCGATTGATGGGGTATGACCCATTTTTGTCGCCGGAACGAGCCAAGGAGTTGGGGATTCAGACGTTTCCATCGGTGAAGGAAATGTTGCCGCATGTCGACTTTATCACCGTCCACACTCCGCTCACGGAGGAGACGCGCAACCTGATTGGTTTCCCGGAGCTGGAACTGCTGAAGCCGGGCGTACGGCTGGTGAACTGCGCGCGGGGGGGCATCTATCAGGAAGAGGCGCTGGTCGAGGGACTCAAGAGCGGCCGCATCGCGGGGGTGGCGCTGGACGTGTTTGCCGAGGAGCCATGCACCAAGAGCCCTTTGTTCGGCATGCCGGGGGTGCTGTGCACCCCGCACCTGGGGGCCAGCACGGAAGAGGCCCAGACGCAAGTGGCGGTGGAAGGGGTCCAGCTCTTAGTCGATTATCTGACGCGCGGCGCCATTCGGCACGCGGTGAACATGTCTTCGATTGATCCGCAGACATTGGCCACCATGCGGCAGCAGTTGGATGTGGCGTACCGGCTGGGTCGGTTGCACGCGCAGATGGGGCGCGGAGCGGCGCGGCGCTGTCGACTGGTTTATCGAGGCGAGGTGGCGCACAAAGACACCCGCCTGCTGTCGGCCAGCTTTGCGGCGGGGCTATTGGAGGCCGCATTGTCGGGCGAGGTGAACATCGTCAATTCTGAACTGCTGTTGCGCGAACGCGGGATTGAACTGATTGAGGAGTCACGCGCCGAACTGGGCGATTTCACGTCGTTGATCACCGCCGAGGTCGAAACCGACGACAAGAGCTATGTGGCGGCGGGCACGGTTTTTGGCAATCGCTTTCCGCGGTTGGTGCGCCTGGGCGAGTACCGGCTGGAGGCGTACCTCGAAGGAACGCTGCTGATCTTCACGCACGACGACGTGCCGGGCATCATTGGCCGCGTGGGGACGACGTTCGGCGAGCACAGTGTGAACATCGCCCAAATGTCGGTGGGCCGTTCGGGCGCGGCGCCGGGGGGCGGAGCCATCGGCGTGCTCAACCTCGACAATCAGCCGACCAGCGCGGCGGTCGAAGCGGTGCTTGCGCATCCACATGTGCATTCGGTTAGCGTGATCCGGTTGCCGGCTGCTGGAGAAATGCCTTCGTGGTTGATAGGATAAGCTTCGCTCTGCCCGAGCAAGCAGAACATCCAACGAGAAAACAGGTAATCGCATGTCGATAAGAATGGTGACTTCGCTGGCCCTCATGTTCATGCTTTGGGGCGCGGTGGGCTGCGGTCAAAAGTCGGAGCCAGCGGCAGCGCCACCAGCCGAGGAAGCCAAAGCGTCGGCGCCGGCAGAGCCAGCAGCGCCTGCCGAGCCCGAGGCGCCGGTCGTCGCCAAGCCCGAACCGGAATCGACCAGTGCAGAGCCACAACCCGTTGCCGACCCGCCGCCGGCGGCGGAGGCTGCCGCCGATACGAGCGTGGCGCGGCCGAGCCTGCTATTGGGGGTGATGATGGAGCCACTGAAAGTGGCGATGGAATCGACGCTACAGGCGATGCAGAACGCGGCCGAACCGCTCACCAGCGGCAGCATACCGGGAGTGCCGAATATTGGCGGCGGCGCCGCGACAGAAAGCTCATCGCCGCCGGCCGAGAGTGAAGCTGCTCCGGCAGAGGGCAATGCCCCGGCCACCGAGAGCGCGGAAACGCCCCCAGCGGAAGCGCCGGCAGAACCCGCGGCGGACGAACCCGCCGATGCGCCCGCCGAACCGCAGTCATAGTCAGCCGATCCTCGCGCCGCCGCGACGATGCCGCGCCGATTACACGTAGTCGTGTACGGTCGGCTTGATCACCACTTCTTGCACATGCGCTCTGGGGGGCAGGCAGGCGATCATCAGCGCCACATCGGCGATGTCTTGTGGCTGTAGGATCACCGCTCGGCGCTCGGCGCTGACCGGGACGGGGCGATTGGCGAGGATCGGGGTATCGACTTCGCCGGGGAAGATGGAGCAGACGCGGATGCCGTTACGCCCTTCTTCTTGCGTGATCGAGGTGGCCAGCGCGGTCATTGCGAACTTCGACGCGTTGTAGCCCACGCCGCCAAGCATGCCGGCGCGCTTGCCCGAGATGGATGAGATATTGATGATCAGGCCGTCGCGGCGCTCGCGCATGGCGGGCAGCGCCTGGCGGATGCAGTTGTAGGTGCCGGTGGCATTGATGGCGAGCAGGCGATCCCAGTCGGCGGGATCGAGTTCGGCCATGGAGCGACGTGGGACGTTGATGCCGGCGTTGTTGACCAGGATATCGATGCGTCCGAGTTGTTCTTGGGCCCAGCGAAATAGCGCGGCCACGCTGTCGCGATCGGAGACGTCGACCGTGTGCGCAATGACCGCGCCTTGGCCGGCGAGACTTTGCACCGCGGCGTCGAGCTTTTCTTGTCGTCTGCCGGCGATAGCCGTGCGGCAGCCTGCGGCGGAGAGCGTGGCGGTGATGGCGTAACCGATGCCGGTGGCGCCGCCGGTGATCAGGGCGGTCTTTCCTTGCAGCTTCACAGATGCCTCGCTGGGTGGGTCGAAGTTCGCCAGCAGTTATAGCGAACGAACGCAGCGCGCAGTAGTCAAGCGACTTCGTCGGCGCGCGGGATCGATGCGGTGTTCTCGGCGGGGCACGCCAGGGCCGCGACAAGCGGCGCGATCCAATCGAGCGCCGTTTGCGAATCGAAGGACTCGACGAACAGACGCTGGTCGCGATCGCGGTCGGCAACGAAAGCGGCATGCGCGGCAAGGAACGCCGATTGCTGCGCGCCAGGGCCGGAGTTGGGCCACTGCTCGATGCGCATGGCCGCCGTGTGCGAATCGTTGACCGCGCCCAACCGATCTTGCAACTCGACCAGACGCCGATAGGCGACTTTGCGAACGTCCGGTTCGATGGCGGCGCCAAAAATCTCCAGCGCGTAGCGCAGCCGCTTGCCGGCGATGCGAAACGCGTGCAGGGAGTCGAGCGCCTTTAAGTCGGCACGCGCCGCGGCGACCATGTCGTTGATGAACGAGGGGAGCCTTTGCCGGGCGGATTGGGCGACCGTCGGTTCGGCGGCGCATTTGCCAGTCGATCGCCAGCGCGTGCGGGAGACCAGTTTGTCGACCTTGCGTTCGAAGTTCTTGGCGCGCAGATGGGAGTAGACCGCTTGCATGGGGGGTTGCGCCCGGCGGCGCCGCTCCTCGATTTCGGCGAGCACGATCTGCGCCGCGGCGAGGTCGATTGGTAGTTTGCGGACTGAGCCGGAGAGCACGTCAAGATCGCGAGCGTCGCCAGCGGCTTGGCGCGCCTGGCGCAACCAGATGCGCATCTGGCGGCGCCGCCTGTGGGGAGCGAGCGGCTTAAAGAGCCGTAGCGCCGCGCTGGCCCGCCGCGTGGCGACTCTCAGGCGATGCACGTGGTTTTGGTCCCACTGCGCTTCTTCGGCCGCCAGTCGCAAATGCAGCCAAACGTCGTGCAACCGCAGCGACAAGGCGCGCGTGGCGAGACGGCTGACCGGCTCGGTCGGGTCGACATGATCGATCCATTTTCCCATGCAGGCATTGTGCGCGCGATGCGGCAGGCCGTCCAATTACGGACGGTGTCGGGCGTTGCTTGTCTTGGCAACGCGCTGATCGGGCGCTATTTCTCGGCGGCTGCTTCGTTTTTGTCTGGTTTGGCCGGTTGGGGCGCCTCGTCGTTGGCCTCTTCCGTGGCTGGTGGTTCTTCCACGGGTCCGAGCAGCTTGGCTAGCTCTTCGCCCAGGGCTTCGCCGCGCGCCTTCATCGTCACCACTTTGCCATCTTTGTCGACCAGGAACACGGCGGGGATCGCCGTGACGCCGTAATGATTGGCCATGGGGTGATCCCAGCCGGTCGCGGCCTCGTCGTCGCTGAAGAGCGTGGTCCAGGGAAGTTGCTCCTTGCCAAGAAACTCCTCGAGCTTGGCGCGATCTTCATCGAGGCTGACCCCGACCACATCGAAACCGCGATCGTGATACAGCTCGTACTGCTTCTTGACGTTTGGCAATTCGCGCAGGCAAGGTCCGCACCAGGTGGCCCAAAAGTCGACCAGCACGACTTTGCCGCGATACGCGGACCAATCGAAGTCCTTGCCATCGACTGACTTGCCATCGATCGGCATGAACTGTCCTGGCAGTTCGAGCCGGCGAGCCATGCCTTCCATCTTGGCGGCGTACTCGCGCACGCGCGGCACATCGCTCTTGGCGAACACCCCGGACAAGTCTCGATACAGACCGGCGGCCAGCTTGCCATCGGCGCGTTCGAGTTTGCGGCCAATATCAAGCGCGGCCATAAGCGCGTCTTGGGAGGGTTCTTTGGTGGTAAAGTACTCTTTGAGATCGGCGACGACCGCTTCGCGCTGCTGGGCATCGAGATCGGCCAGGTGATCAACCTGTTCGCTCGCGTTGGCGCGGCGCGCTTCGGCAGCGACTTTGGGCCGCTTGTCCTTGAGTCGCTCTTGAATCACGCGGAGCAAACGCTGCTTGGCGTCTTGTTGCTTGAGTCGTTGTTGGTACGCCAGGGAGATCAATTGTTCGGCCAGAGCCTTGGCCGCCACATCTTCTTCGACTTCGGCCGCCAGCACGCGCTCGGCGGCGTCGATAATGGCCTCTTGAAGGTTGACGAAGTTGGCCACCCGCTCGTCGCGATTGGCGCCCTGGGGCTTGTTTTCTTGTTCGCGTAACTGGGCGATCGCGTCCATCAGTTCTGCGGGCGAACCGTCTTTGACTAGATAGGGGTTTTCCGCTTCGTTTTTGTCGTCCGCGTCAGGCTCGGCTGGCTTTTCCTGGTCCGTGGCTGGTTCGCTCGTGGCCGCCGCATCTTTTTTGGGTTCGTCGTCGGCCCGGCTAATATTGGCGGCCAAGCCGCCCACTCCGGCGATCAACAGCGCCAATAGCCAGCGTGATGCATTCCATTTTGTCATCGGGGTTTCTCGCTTGAGTTGGAGGTGTCTTGTCGGTGGGGACAAACGCCGGAATTGTAAGCCGGCGGCGCCGAGTTGATAGTTGCCGCATCTGCCTCTATGGGGCGCGACGATGGCCCGATTATCGCATGAGCGCGCATGACGACAAGCAAAATTGCTCGAACGGCATGGTGGGCTCCCCGAGGGGGGTGTCTAGCTTGGTGGTGGGCTGACCCCTACAATTCGGCGACTTTGCTACGAGTTTCGATGATTGCGCTCAATTCGCGCTTCTTGGGAGAGATTGCTATGTTCGGTTGTCAGCGACATTGGCTGGTGGCAGTTTTGGCGATGTTGGTCGGCAGCTTGGGCGCCGCGCGGGGGGCGGAGGAGGGAGACGGCGGCGACATCGCTCCCCAGGCCAAGCAAGTCGTCGAGCAGTTCGGCAAGTTCATTCACGACTTGAAATCGTTCTCGCTGTTAGCGAAAGGCAATCTGCACGTCGAGGCGCAAGGGCAGAAGCAAGATATTACTTTTTCGCAGGAACTGCGGGTCGAGCGCCCCAACAAGATCTTCATCCAGGTCGGCAGCAGCCAACCGGGCGGCGGCGTGACCATCGCGGCGAATGGCGAAGAACTGACCACGTTCATTCAGCCCGTGAACAAGTATGTCGTGGAAGAATCGCCGGTCGACCTGACGGCGCTGTTCGAAAACCCGGTGATTGCGGGCATCACCTCGGCGGGCAACGCGTCGGCGATCACACAGACCTTCTTTGTGGATGATCCGGTCGGCAAGCTGCTTGAAAAGGTGACAACGCTGGAATACGTCGGCGAGGTCAAGCTCGATGACAAGCCGGCGCATCACCTGAAGGCGCAAAGCGAGCAACTCGACTGGGAGTTGTGGATCGCGGCGGGCAAGGAGCCGTTGCCGCTCAAATTCGTGCCGAACCTGGAGAAGGCGTTGGCCAAGATGAACCGGGGGGGCGCGGCGCCGCAAATGAAGGTGGAAAATGTGGTCACCTTCACCGACTGGAACATTCAGCCCAAGTTCGACGCCGAGAGCTTTGCCTTTACGCCGCCGGCCGACGCCGAGAAAGTGGACAGCTTGATGGAGATGTTCGGGCAGCGCGCGCAGCCCGACGCGCAGAAGCTGGTGGGGGAGCCGGCGCCCGATTTTGAAATGGCGACGCTCGATGGCGGCACGGCGAGCGCCGCGGAGCAAAAGAACAAGAACGTGGTAATACTGGACTTCTGGGCGACCTGGTGCGGTCCTTGTCGCGAGGCGATGCCGATCATCAACAAGGTGGCCAAGGCGTTCGCCGACAAGGGGGTGGTGTTCTATGCCGTGAACATCGATGAGGAGCCGGAGAAGATCAAGGAGTTTCTGGACGCGGAAAAGCTGGAGCTAGCGGTCGCGCTCGACAAAGGGGGCGAGGTGGCGCAAAAGTATCTGGCGAACGCAATTCCGCAAACGGTGATCATTGGCAAGGATGGCCGTGTGCAGGTTGTGCATGTGGGACTGTCGGCCAATCTGGAAGAAAAGCTCACCGAGGAGTTGACGGCGCTGGTGGACGGCAAGGATTTGGCCGCGGAAAGCAAGAAGCCGGCGGCTGATGAGACGGCTGCGGAAGAAGGTTCCGAGCCGGCGCCCGAGGAGACCGGCGCAAAGCCGAAGGCCAAACTGAAGATCAAGAAGTCGCCAAAGTAGCGGCGTCAAGTTAGCCGCCAGATCACTGGCTCGACGCATTGCCAAACGGCCACCGGCGCACGAATTGCGCCGGTGGCCGTTTGGGTTGACACGGCGCTTCCGCAGCAATCTGCGTGACGGCCGATTGTTTGCTGTGCCGCAGCGTGATTAACACGGCGCTGAGTGCTCTAGCCAACGCGCGCGGGTCGAGACTTTACGCGAATCTGGTCGACGACACGAATGACGCCTGCGACTCGCTGCGCGCAGTGAACGCACAATTGTTTGTGGTAGTACGAGGCGACTCGTCCGCGGAGGGTGACTTCGCCACCACTCGCCGAGATGTCGATTTGATGAGCGCACGGTACTTGCCGACTAATGAGAAAATTCAGCACGCGCCGTTCCAGATCATGATCGCCAGCGATCACCAGGGTCTCGGCATCGCAGATGTGGGCCGTATCCAAGGCCGCTCGGTCTTCTAGAAGTAGCTCCGTCACTGTGGTTCCGCCCTTCAATGCTTGAATAATGCTGACTGTAACTCCAATTTCAATAAAAAAAGCCCGGTCATCGCGAATTGGCGACAACAGGGCTGTCTTAGCCGTTTCGAACCGAAAGCCGCAATCGTGGGCTCTCTTGGACTGACCTCAGCATACCGCTGAGGCAGGGGAATCGTCAAATGAAGAAACGATGAAACTTGAAGGCGAATTTGCCAGCATCACACGCGAGTTGCGAATTGCTAGCAGATGCGAACGGTCATAACGCGATGTCGCAAGAGACGTTCCATTCAGTCAATCGCCAAATCGCGCAGTAGCGCCAACCGCACGAGGTTCAGCGCCTGCCGCGCGGCGCGTTGTTGCAGAATCGAGGGATGCCCTGCGTGTGGCGCCGAACGGACCAGGACGCCGTGCGGTGTGGCCAGGGCGAAGTGCGCCCGCTGCGAGCGAGCGTCTTCAACTTTTTGCACTGGCAATTCGCCGACGGCGATGGCCAGGTCGGCGCCGAACTGCACGCGCGCGGCCTCGGCCATGGCGGAGGAGGCCGCGCCGCTGGTGGCGCCGTGTTGTTGAATGAAACTGGACGGGACGACGAGCGCGGACTCGATTGCGGCGGCGCTGGTCAAGACGGCGCCGCCTAGGAATCGCTGTTGTGGTTCGTCCAAGCTGCTGAGTTCCTGGGCGATCAGGCCGCCAGTGCCCCATTCGGCGCTGGCGAGCGTCAATCGCTTTTGGGCCAGCAGGCGATGGACGGCGTGTTCGAGTTCGTCCTCTTCCTCGCCATAGACGATGTCACCCAGACATTCGTGGATGGTGGCGATGCTGGGCGCCATGGCGGCCAGGCAGTCGTCTGGCGAGGCGCCGGCCGCGGTGATCCGCCGCCTGATGACGGCGCCGCTGACGGTGATGCCGACCGACGGGTCGCGCCCGCGGCGGATGATGTCGGGCAGCATC
>JAIBBY010000051.1 GCA_019694455.1 Pirellulales bacterium | reverse complement strand
CGAACGACGGTGGCCGAAATCCCCCCGCTTCGACCCCAAATCCTCCCGGTCGACCCGCTTCAAAGCCGCCGGGCCGTCCTCCCTCAAATCCGCCGTAACCTCCCGGCCGCCCCCCCGCGCCGCCAAAACCACCCCCGCCATACCCGCCGGGTCTGCCGCCTCCGTAGCCACCGCCAAACCCTCCTCCGCCAAATCCACCGGGTCTGCCACCGCCGAAGCCCCCTCCGCCGCCATGAAATCCACCGCCACCGCCGTGAAAACCGCCCCCTCCGCGCCCCAGCACAAGGTCAGCACTGCCCAAGGTCATCACAACGCACGTCAAAAGCGCCCAATGAGTTCGCATGGATGTCACCGATTCGATGGTTGGTTGTCTGGCGCGGCCGCCACGCGGTTCAGCGTGATGGCTTCCGTGTCTGGCAATGGAGCGCTGTTTAGCGATCGGTCGATCGAATGCCAGGTGAATCGATTGGCGTCGAGTGGTTTGAGAATGTTGGTCGCCACGCTCTCGCTGCCGTCGCGCAGCACGGCGTCAGCGGTGATGAACCACTGCTGGCCATCCTGCGACCAACGATCCTGTCCAAAGCCGCCATCGGAGTCGAAATGCCACGAGGCAATCTGCCCGCCGCGCGGATCCCAGCCGATGATCTGCGTGCCGGCGCGTCGCAACTGGTCTCCTTGCTGAACCGTGTAGGTGCGCACCAGAAAGTTCTTGTTGGCCGTCCACTCGTATTTGACCTTGAGTTGGCCCTCGGGAGAGTCGGCCCGCCACTGGCCAACCAGCCAGTCGAGATCGCTCAGATGTTCGTAGTTCGATGTGGCGACGTGCGGCGCGTCGCGCACGCTGGCCAGTAGCCAGGCGCCGTCCCGCTCCACCTGCACCGCCGTATAGCGCGCCGAGGTCGCGCTCCCCTCGGGCGGCGTGGCAATGGCGATTCCCGACTCGATCGCCACCGCCGGCCCCAAAAAGCGAATCCCTTCGGTTCGCACTTCAAGTCGGACGCCAGAATGCTCTTTGAATATGCGGTCGAAATGCTCTTGAATCGCGCCGCGCCCCTGAAAGTTGGCGCCCAGTTCATCGGTGTAGTCGCCGTCTTCGGTCCACAGCGCGGCCAGCGCCCGAGCGTCGCCGGCGTTGTACGCCTTGGCATACGCCTGCGCCGCGGCGCGAATTGCCTGTTCCGCGCCGTTGACGGGCCGCGCCGGTTCAGCGCGGTTGGAGCGGAGTTGAGCTGCCACGGGCGTCGGTTGCCAACAATACGCCGCGCACCATAGCAACCAACACGCGGCGATTTGCGCTAGTTGCGTAAGACTCGATCGCGACATGACAGGCCACCCTCTTCGAGGCGTCGAATTGGCACACGGCGTGCGCCAATGACTGTAGCCGAGTCTCACAGCTTGACAAGCGCCACCATCAAAATCGCCCGCCGCGCATGGCCCTGTCTGGCGCTGGCCACAAAAAAACGCCCGTTGCAATCGCCTTGCAACGAGCGCTCTTTCAGGGTGGCTGAAGGGATTCGAACCCTCGACATCCAGAACCACAATCTGGCGCTCTAACCAACTGAGCTACAGCCACCGTAACAGGCGATTTATCTTAAGTTTGCCCTTTGGCATGGTCAACGGCGCCGCGCAGGCAGCGGCGATAATGGCGGTAAATGCGCGCCAAATCGACCGCTCCTTTCCAGAAATCGCGCGGCCGCACCTTCGAGCCCTCCACATCGCGCCATTCGCGTAGCGGCGACTCAAAAATGGCCGCCGTCGCTGGCGCCCCACCCCATCGTCGCCGTGCGCATATCAACCGCGCAATCAACTCCACGTCGAACACCCACCGCGAAATGAACGGATCGGATAGCACGCTCCGCAACTCGTCGTTCGCCCGAAACAATTTCGCGCCGCATTGTGTGTCGTACACCGGCAAGCGCAGCAGCAGCGAAACCGCGGTGGCCCACCCGCGTCCCAAATAGTGCCGCAGCGGTTGCCGCTCGATCGCGCGCCCCAGCAAGCGAATTCGCGAGCCAAACACCCATTCGATCCGCTTGTCGTGATCCAGCACCTCGCGAAACTCCGCTAGCGCCGCAAGCGGCGTCGCCAGATCGGCGTCCCAAAATCCGACATATTCTCCCCGTGGCGGGTTCGCGCGCGGCGATTCTCCCTCTGCCCGCTCGGCCGGTCCTTCGCCGTCTCCCGGCGCGGTCACGAGCGCGGCGGCGGCTTTCCGGGCAGGTTCCTCCAATCTCCCTTCGGACCAGAACAACGCCGACAGCATGCCTTGCCGCACTGCCTCGGCCTTGCCACCGTTGCGTGTCAGCCGCAGCAGCCGACACTGCGACCCCCGCTCGCGGCAAAAATCGGCGAGCATGGCGGCAGTCTCGTCCGTGCTGCCGTCGTCCACAAACAAGAATCGCGTCGACCGATCGGTTTTCAGGTGCGAGGCGAAGGCGTTCAGCCGCAGGCGGCGCGCCTCGTTGTAGCACGGGATGACAAGCGTCGTGACGCTCATGCGGCCGCCGGCGTGTTGGTCGCATAAGGGTCGAACAGGTCGGGCGCGATGTTAGTCGGCTTCTCGCGCACCGGCGCCTCCCCCGGTTCACGCCGCAGCACCGCCAGTAAGCTCACTCCATGTCGATAGCCGGCGCCACCGCAGTCCAGCGCCGCCAATAATCGTCGGCCCTCACGGGCGTACAGCGCCGTCAAGGCGCTATTCACCGGCGTCCGTGGCAGCCACAAATCGGTGCCCGCCTCGCCACTGGCGTGTCCGCGAAGTTGATTCCACCAGCGCACCGCTTGAATGGGTCGATGCAAAAAGGTGTTGTAGTGCGACACCAAGAGCGGGGTGGCTGGCAGCCCCTCCCACAGCGCGCAAAACCGAGCCTGGTCATATCGGCGAAAGTGCAAGTGACTCTCGTCGTGCGCGCTCCACAGCGCGGGATCAGCCGGCACGGTTAGCAGAAAGTAAGCGCCCGGCGAGGCTGCGGCCACTAGCGACGAAAGCAGGCGAAAGTCGTCGCGCACATGTTCCAGCACGTCCGTCGCCAAAAACAAGCTGGCTTCGGCCGCCAGTTCGCCCAGGTCGTCCGGCGCAGCGCCCTGAATGAATCGCGTTCGCGGAAAGCGGCCGCGCGCCAGCGCCACGGCGTCCGGAGAAGTGTCGATGCCCACCGTTTGATACGCGTCCGCCAGGCTGCCGATGTTGCCCCCTGTGCCACAGCCGACGTCGATCACCAGCCGATCGCCGGCTGGCGGCAACAATCGCTCGACCAGCGCGCGCAAGATCCGCCGGCGGCCAACAAACCACCAGTGTTGTTCTTCCAGGCGCGCGTTAACGCGAAGCTGTTCGACGTTCATGGGAAGCGACGCGGCAGGGACGTGCTACAGGCGCGGCGAGGCGCTATCCACAAGTGTAGGTTACCAGAGCCCCCGCAAAAGCTCGCCGAATTGGCCAGAAATCCGCCGCCCACGAACCAATGCCAGCGCCGACGCGGCTAGAATCGATCGCCCTAGTGGCTAGCGCACGCTCATGTCGCAGCTTAGTCCACCCGCGGCCGGCAGGTAGGCGCTGTTCACATAGTCCATCACCATGCGATGCGCGCTGAATCGCCAGGCCAGCGAACTGATCGAGTTCATCATCTTCCGAATCCAGCCGCGCGGCAGACCGTCGATGTCGCGATCGTAGTACAGCGGAATCACTTCTTGCTCGAGCACGCGATACAAATCTTCGGCGTCGCGCCGATCGTTCAACTCGTCGCTCACGTGGCTCGTTCCGCGCCCAATCGCAAATCCGTTCGATCCGTTGTAGGCCTCCGCCCACCAGCCATCGAGCACCGATAGGTTCAACCCGCCATTGAGCACCGCCTTTTGGCCACTGGTGCCCGAGGCCTCCAACGGACGGCGTGGATTGTTCAACCACACGTCGACGCCTTGGATCAGATGGCGGCACACATTGATGTCGTAGTCTTCGACAAAGGTCACTCGATTGGCGAACCGCGGATCGTGCCGCAGATTGGCTACGCGACGAATGAACTCCTTGCCCGGTTCGTCCGCCGGATGCGCCTTGCCGGCAAAGATGATCTGAATGGGCCGTTCGGCGCTGTTGACCATGTTGGCAAAGCGGTCCACGTCGGCCAGCAGCAGATCGGCCCGCTTGTAGGTGGCGAATCGCCGCGCGAAGCCAATTGTCAAAATGTTGGGGTCGAGCACATTGCGCGCGGCCTCCACTGCGTCGTCGCTTTCGCCGCGGCGGCGGCATTGACGGCTCACGCGGCGCCGCACGAACGCCAATAGCAGGTTCTTGAGCGCTTGATGAGTTTCCCACAACTCGCCCGGATCGACCTTGTAAATCGCCTGCCAGGTGTCGGCCTCGGCCATGTGCGCCATCCAATCGACCGGAAAATTGCGGTCGTAAAGCTGCTGCATCTGATGCGCCAGCCACGACGGCAGATGCACGCCGTTGGTGATATGACCGATCGGAATCTCTTCTTCCACGCGCCACGGCCACAGGTGCGCCCACATCCGCCGCGTCACAAATCCGTGCAGCGAACTGACGGCGTTCGCCTTGCGCGACAGCTTGAGCCCCGTCACCGTCATGCAAAAGCTCTCAGAGTGGTTCTGCGGCTCCACCCGCCCTAGTCCCATGAGCTGGTCGTACGAGATGCCCAACTGCTCGCGCAGCGGCCCCAGATGTTCTTCGATCAAGCCGCCGTCGAACCGGTCGTGCCCGGCAGGCACCGGCGTATGCGTGGTGAACACGGTGTGCTGCGCCACTTGGCGCAGCGCCTCGTCAAAGCTCAGACCATCCTCTTCCATGCGCTGCCGAATCACCTCCAACGGAGCGAAGCTGCTGTGCCCTTCGTTCAGGTGATAAACGCCCGGCGTGATGTTCAGCGCCTTGAGCGCTTTCACGCCGCCAATGCCGAGCACCAGTTCTTGCCGCACCCGCGTCCGCCGATCACCTCCGTATAACCGGCTCGTCAAATCGCGATCTTCCGGCGAGTTGGCCTCGAAGTCGCAATCCAACAAGTAGAGGTTCACTCGTCCCACGCGCATCAGCCACACCTTGGCGAGCAGCGCCCCGGTGCGAGTTTGAATCTCGACCGTGATCGGCTCCCCTTTCGGGTTGCGCGCCGGCAGAAGCGGAATGTTCTCCACCTTGGTGTCGAAATACTCTTCGTTTTGGTAGCCGTCGTGATTCAGATGTTGCTTGAAGTACCCCTGGTCGTAAAACAACCCCACCGCGATCAGCGGCACGCCCAGATCGCTCGCGCTTTTGATGTGATCGCCCGATAGCACTCCCAGGCCGCCAGAGTAAATCGGCACCGACTCGTGAATGCCGAACTCGGCGGAGAAGTACGCCACCGGTTTTGAACCCAGCACCCCCGCGTGCGTGGTGCCCCAGGTGTAGGGGCTTGCCATGTACTCCTTGAGCCGCCGATACGCCTGGTTGATGCGGCTGTACAACACCAACTCCGCCGCCCGCATGTCCAGCCGCTCGGGCGTGAACTCGTGCAACAGGGCGATCGGATTGTGGTCGAGCTGACGCCAACGGATCGGATCGAGATCGCGAAACAGGTTCGTCACGTCCGGGTGCCAGCTCCACCACAGGTTGTGGGCCAGCGCCATGCACTTGTCGTACAGCGATTGGGGCGACATGCCTGTCAGGCTGGAGGTGTCAAGCCGGGTGACGGGCTCAACATCAATCTGGCTCATCGGCGTCCATCCTCTGAACATTGGGAATCCGGTCGGCAGATTATACAACGTGCGCCGCATCGCGCGCATGTCATTCTGCCCGCCGTTTTTTCCGCTTCGCGGGCCATTCTCGCCGCTTCTGCTACGATGACGCTGTCAACCCGCCGCGTCGCGGCGCCTCCTGACCGAGAAGCATCGCCATGATCGACAGCGCCGATCGCTGGATTCGCTCCCCCCAAGATCCGCTTTTGGACGAGTTTTGCGCTCGTTTGGAATCGGTCGCCGACGGCATCGACGCCGGCGCCAAATGGCCCACCGAGCAACTGGCTTGGTGCGCCGAGTTTGGCGTGTGGAGCTGGTTTCTGCCACCAGAGTTCGGCGGGCAAGGTTGGAGCGACGCCGACATCCTTGCCGCCTATCTCCAGATGGGGCGCGCCTGCCTCACCACCACTTTCATCACCACGCAGTGGTCGGCCGCCGCGCGGCGCATTGCGGCCAGCGGCCATCTCGAATTAGCTCGCAAACTGGCGCCGGGCCTCTTGCGCGGCGACAGCTTTTGCACGGTCGGCATCTCGCATCTCACCACCAGTCGCCAGCACGTCGCGCGCCCCGTTCTGCGCGCCCATGAGGATCGCGACCAATTCATACTCGATGGTTTCAGCCCCTGGGTGACCGGCGGCGCCTATGCGGACATCCTGGTCACCGGCGCCACGCTCAACGACGGTCGGCAAATTCTGGCGGCCGTGCCGGCGCGACTGAGCGGCGTCGAGGCTTCAACCCCGCTGCGGCTCGTCGGGCTCTCGGCCAGCGCCACCGGCCAGGTGAATTTCACCCATGTTCGCCTCGCGCGCGAGCACTTGTTGGCCGGACCGGTCGAAAATGTGCTGTCGCAAATCAGCGCCACGCAGGCCGGCGGATTGCAAACCTCCACCTTGGCGCTTGCCTCAGCCAGCGCGTCGCTCGACATCTTGCAGGAAGAAGCGCAAACTCGCGGCGACTTGCGCCAGCCCGCCGACGAACTGCGCGCCGAGCGAGACCAACTGGAGCGAGACCTCTTTGCCCTGGCCGCGGGCGAAACAAGCTGCACCGCCGAGGAGGCGCGCATCCGCGCTAACAGCCTGGTGCTCCGCGCTTCGCAGGCCGCGCTCGCCGCCGCCAAGGGAAGCGGTTACGCCTGGCAACATCGGGCAGGCCGTCTCTGCCGCGAGGCCCTCTTCTTTCTGGTCTGGAGCTGCCCGCAGCCTGTTGTCCAGGCAAACCTTTGCGAGTTGGCCGGACTCGCTGGATAATCAACCGCCGTGAGCCGTCAACCATGTGTCTCTGCAAGGCGCCCATCATGAATACGAACATCGGTATTCGTCTCGCCTGTTGGTGGCTGGCGATCGCGCTCGTCGTTTCCGCGGCGCGCGCCGAAAATTGGCCCGGCTGGCGCGGACCACGCGGCGACGGCACAAGCGACGAAACCGGGCTGCCCACGCGCTGGTCGTCTGCCGATCATGTCGTTTGGAAGGTCGAACTGCCTGGCCAGGGGCACGCCTCCCCCATCATCTGGGAGGACCGCATCTTTACTGTGACCGCGATCGAAGACCAACAACAGCGAGCGCTCTGCGCGCTCGATCGCGCCACCGGCAAACTCTTGTGGCAGCGCACGGTGCTCACCGCGCCCCTGGAAGAAAAGCACACGCTCAATAGCTTCGCCTCCAGCACCCCCGCCACCGATGGCGAGCTGGTATATGTCGCCTTTCTCGACAAAGCGGAAATGTTGGTCGCCGCCTACGACTACGCGGGCGAGTTGCGCTGGAGCGCGCGCCCCGGCGCCTTCGCCAGTAAGCACGGCTTTTGTAGTTGCCCCGTGTTGTTCGAAAATCTGGTGATCGTCAACGGCGACCACGATGGCGATTCGTATCTGGTCGCCCTCGATCGCGCCACCGGAAAAACCGTCTGGAAAGTCCCGCGCGAACACAAGACCCGCAGCTACGTGACGCCAATCATCCGCCAATACGATGGTCGCACCCAACTCATACTCTCGGGCAGCAAAAGCGTCACCAGCTACGATCCGCGCACGGGCGGCCTTTACTGGTATATCGACGGGCCCACCGAGCAGTTCGTGGCTTCGATCGTCGACGCGCACGGTTTGCTGTTTATGACCTGCGGTTTTCCCGATAAGCACATGCTGGCCATTCGGCCGGACGGCGAGGGGAACGTCACCGATAGCCACATCGTATGGCGCGAGTCGCGCGGCGCGTCGTACGTGCCTTCGCCGATCGCGGTGGGCGACTACTTTCTACTGACCGCCGACAACGGTGTGGCAAGCTGCTTTGAGGTCGATACCGGCAAGCGCGCCTGGATGGAGCGCATCGGCACGCGCTACTCCAGTTCGCCAATTGCCGCCGAAGGTTTGGTCTACTTCACATCGGACGACGGCGTGACCAAAATCATCCGCCCAGGACCCCAGTTGGACCTGGTGGCCGAGAACCAGCTAGGCGAAAACGTCTTCGCTTCCGCCGCCGCTAGCCAGGGAATGCTCTATCTGCGCGGTGAAACGCACTTGTACGCCATCGGCCCCCACGCGCGCTAGCCGCCGGCCTCCAACGCAACTCGCGTAACTTGCAGCCACGTCGCTGCTATTGCACAAACCGGGGCAAGTACCCAATGGGCTTGCGGCTACCCAGCCTATTCGTGATGTGCGGCCGCCGCTTCTTCTTCGGCTTCGAGAGTGGTCGGGGTGTTGGGGCGGAACTGGTCCTGCGGCTCGGCCATCCGCATCAGCCGTTCACTGGCCACGTCTTTGCCCCCCAAGGTCTTGAAGTTCCGCAGGCCGATGTCCGGAATTAGCGCCAGTACGAGAAACACCGCCATGATGCCCGGCGGCACGGTCAGCACGTATTTCCAACTTGCTTCGTACTTCACGTGCATGAAGAACAAGATCACCAACATCGCCTTGGCGCAAGACACGGCCATCATGAACGACCAGCCCACCGCCGGCAGGTGATGGAACGGCCAGCGAATGGGCCAATCCGAGAAGGTCCAGAAACTGGCCGTGGTCAACAGGCACAGCATCAGAAACACGTAGATGTATTTGGCCAAGCCACCGTGATCGTCGTGATCCGCTTGATGACCGTGGGCGCCGTGTTGATTCATAACTTCGAAGTCTCCTGCCTCGCGCGGCGGCGAGACCGATTCCCAGACTCGCTGTGCGAGCCTGGAGAGGAAAATGACTTAGAACAGGTATAGCAGTGGAAACAGGAAGATCCACACCAGATCGACAAAGTGCCAATACAGGCCCAGGTTTTCCAGCGATCCGGCGTTAGCGGCGGTGAACGTCATCGGCAGGAACAGGGCGAACACAATCAATCCCACCAGCACGTGAATCGCGTGAAAGCCCGTCAACAGAAAGTACGTGCTCGCCCACATGTTGCCCCCGGGGATCATCACCGGCATCCGCAGCCACGAATATTTATCGTTCAGCCCCGTCGGCTCTTTCTCTCCCAGCTCCTCGTGCGGCGCCACGGTATGGCCGGGTCCGTGAGCCGGCGAAGGCATGATCGCCTCGGCCATCGCCAGTCGGTCGGCGCGAGTGGCGTCTGGGTTCGAGGCTGCCGCCAAAGGGCCGGCCATCAACTCGTCGACAATCTTGCTGCGCTGCTCCGCCAGCTTCTTGTCCGCATCCGACGCGCCTTCCTTGCCGGCCAGCGCCGTGCTGGCGGCCTTGATCTCCTCAGCCCTCTCTCGGATGGCCGACGAATAATAATAGTCGGGCCGCTCGTGAATGTTGCTGCGCGGCTGTGCTGGGTAGATCAGATGACTGAACTTCGCTCGGTATTCGTAGCCTTTGACGCCCAGAAACAAGCTGCCCAGAACCAGCGTGACCAACAGCCACAGTCGGGCCGCGCCGGAGCGATTGGCCCGCGCCATCTCCAGCGCCAGCACGATCGAAACGCTTGAGCAGATCAGCACGAACGTGTTGAACGCGCCAATTGGCTCGCTCAAATGCACCTGATGCTGTGTCGGCCACGCCACCGCGCCAAAGCGGATCACGATGAACGTGCCGATCAGCGCGGCGAAGAACATGATCTCCGTCGATAGAAACAGCCACATGATTAGCTTGCCGTTCGGAATCGGCAGCGCGGGCTGATACTCGAGCTTGAGATGATGGTGGTCGTGATCCGAATGTTCTGCGGTCGCGTGAGCCATGCTACTTCCTAGCTGCGCGTTCTCTTACACGAGAGGCATGTACACTAAAGTGCCCAACAACAGCGGCAAATAAACGAGCGACACCCGCAGCAACAACCGTGCGCTGGCGTCGTCGCGGCGGACGAGAAATAAAATCGACCCCGCAATGTAGACCCCGCCCAAAAGCAGCGCCGCCAGCACGTAGGTCAGGCTATAGCCATAAACCAACGCGGGGATCAAGGTGATCGGCAACAGCATCAGCGCAGCGCTCACCGCCTGCACGCCGGTTCGCACCCCGGTGGGATCGACGCACGGCAACATCTGTAGCCCCCCTGCCGCGTAGTCGTCGCGGTAGATCCAGGCGATCGCCATGAAGTGCGGAAATTGCCAGAGATAGATGATCAAAAACAGCGTGCCCGCCATCAGGTCGATCCGCCCTCCCCCGGCCGACCAACCAATCAGCACCGGCATGGCGCCGGCCACGGCGCCGACCGCCGTGTTGTAGATGGTGCAGACTTTGAGCGGAGTGTAAATGAGCGCATAAATCGTCCAACTCGCCAAACCCAAGAGCGCCGTCTGCGTCCCCAAGGTCCAGGCCAAGTAGCCCACGCCGGCCACGATGGTCGCCGCGCACATCACCAGGGCTTCGCCGCTGGCGATTCGTCCGGCCGGCAACGGCCGATTGGCGGTGCGCCGCATCCGCGCGTCGCTCTTTTGTTCCAGCCAGGCATTGGCCGTGCATCCGCTCGCCGCCACAAGCGCCGTGCCGATCAAGGCATGCAATAGCGCCAGCGGACTCGCGTTGCCCCAACCCGCCAGCCACACTCCGGCGGCCACGGTCAACAGCACCATCACCCCGATGCGCGGCTTGGTCAAATCCAAAAGATCGCGCGACTTTGCCAGTGCGTGCGAGTGGCGGCGGACGTAAGCCATGGCCCATGCGGTCATGCGAGCATCCTCCCGGCGACAGCCAGTTGCCGCGCAGCGCCGCGCGCAACCTGCCGCGGCGCGCCAGCGCCCGCCACAACGCTTTGTCGCAACTCGTGAAACGATTGCATTGTCACCACCAGCGCCACCGCCACGATCAACGCGCCGGTCGCTACGTGGGCCGTGGTCACCAGCGTTTGCATTTGGCTTTGCGCCGCCACCGTATGCCCCGCCGCCACTTGGTAGGTCTCGGCGCCAGCCGGCCAGCCGTAGTTCTCCAGCCAAGTGAGTGTGCCCAGCGCCAATTGCAACGCCACCAGCGCCGCCAGGCACAGGCTACCGTGCCAGATCGCCGGCCAGCGCCACGCGCGCGCCGCGAGCAGGCCAGCGTGCGCGGCAATCGCCGCCGCGACCGCCAAATGAAAAACAACAATTGTTTGAAACACGCTCGGCGCCCAATCGGTCGACGGATGCCGCAAGTGCGCGCCGATCACCAGTTGCAAGTACGCTAGCGCCGTGGTCAACAGCGCCAAGCGCTGTACCTTGCCGGCGCTGGCGTCAACCTGTCGATCGGCGCCGCGCTGCCAGTTGCGCGAGGTCAACAGCGCGATCGCCACCGTCAGCGCGAAAAACGCCGGCCCCAAACAACCATGCAATCGGGCCAGCACGCGCTCGTCCAGCAAGACTCGCATGCCTCCCAGCGCGCCCTGCAGGCACACTCCGGCCAGTGCAGCCACCGCCAACCAGCGCAGCCCCCGCCGCTGCTCGCAGCGCCAAATGGAGATCACCAGCGCAATGGTCAACAGCCCCGCCGTTGAGGCCAACAAGCGGTGGCCATGTTCGACAAACAGATCCCAGGGGCCAAACAGCCAGGTCTGCCACGGATACAAAAGCAGGTTGTATCCATAGGTGTTGGGCCAATCGGGCACCGCCATGCCCGCTTCATACGTGGTGACCAATCCCCCCACCCAGATCACCGGAAAGGTCGTCAGCGCAAGCGCCATCGCCAACCGATGCGGCCAAGGAGAATGTCGGGATGGCGAGGTCGTATTCACAGGGCTTGCAATCGCGCTCGTATCAGTGGGCTAGCGCCGGCGCCGGTTGTGACTGGCCGTGCGTGGCGGGGGGCGGCGTGGTTTGCGGATAATAGTCGTCGTCCGCCTCGGGATTGTTGTATTCATACGGGCCGCGGTAGACGATCGGCTGCGAGTCGAAGTTGCCGTGTCCGGGCGGGCTCGGCGCCGACCATTCCAGCGAGTTGGCGCGCCACGGATTGCGTCCGCAGCGAGGTCCGAAAAACAGGCTGTAGAAGAAGTTCACGGCAAAGATGATCTGCGCGGCGCCCATACCGAGCGCGCAGATCGTCATGAACTGGTTCATCGACTGCAAATGCTTAAACGTCTCGAAGTGGTACGGGTCCGCGTACCGCCGCGGAAAACCGCCCGTCCCGAGGATGTGCATCGTAAAGAACGTGCCGTTGAAAAAGATGAACGAAAAGAAGAAGTGCGCCTTGCCCCAACTATCGTTCATCATGCGACCGAACATCTTCGGAAACCAATAGTAGATGGCTCCGAACACAGCGAACGCCGTGCCGCCAAACAGCACGTAATGGATGTGCCCCACGATGAAGTACGTGTCGTGGATGAAGATGTCCACCGGCGTGGCCGCCATGAAAATGCCCGACAGCCCACCGATGATGAACATCGACACAAAGGACAGCGCGAACAGCATTGGCGTGTTGTAGGTGATCTTGCCTCCCCAGATCGTGCCTAGCCAATTGAACGTCTTAATCGCGCTGGGCAGGGCGATCATCATCGTCGAGACCATGAACGTCATGCCCAAGGCCGGGTTCATGCCCGACATGAACATGTGGTGCCCCCAGACAATGAAGCCCAATCCCGCGATGCCCGAGATCGAGTAGATCATTGGCTTGTAGCCGAATAGTGGCTTGCGCGAGAACACGGTGAGTATGTCTGAGACGATGCCCATCGCCGGCAAAATCATGATGTACACCGCCGGATGAGAATAGAACCAAAACAGGTGCTGCCAGAGCAGCGGTTGTCCGCCGCCGGCCTGCGCCTCGGCGCCGTTGACGTACAACCCTTCCGGGATGAAGAATCCTGTGCCGAGCAATCGGTCGCAGAGTTGCATGAAGCCTGCGGCCGTGAGCACCGGCAGCGCAAAGGCTTGCAGCACCGCTGTGATGAACATTCCCCAGATCGTCATCGGCAAACGAAACATCGTCATGCCGGGCGCTCGCATTTGAATGATGGTGGTCATGTAATTGACCGAGCCCATCATCGACGAGACGCCGACAAACGTCAGCCCGATCAACCACAGTGTCTGGCCGGTGTGGCTGCCCGGCGACGCCGATTGAACTGTGGATAGGGGCGGATAATTCGTCCAACCACCTGCCGACGCGCCACCAGCCACGAAGAAACTCATGGTCATCGCCACAAAGGCGGGCCACATGAACCAGTAGCTCAGCATGTTCAAGGTCGGAAACGCCATGTCATCGGCGCCGATCATCAGCGGAATCAAGAAGTTGCCAAACGCCCCCGCCAGAATCGGAATGATCACGAAGAAGATCATCACCGTGGCGTGCATGGTGAACAGCATGGTGTAGAACTCTGGCGAAATCTGCCCTCCCTGCGCCGAGAACAGCATCCGCCCCACAATTGGCATGTCCGACCACGGCCACGCCAATTGCCAGCGCACCGCCAGCGCCAACAGTCCCCCCACCACGAACCACAGCAGCGTGGAGAACAAGAACTGAATCCCGATCACCTTGTGATCGAGCGAAAAGACGTAGGTTCGCAAAAACGCGCCAATGCCTTGGCTGGGCGCGTGCGAGTGGGCGTGCGATCCGGCGACCGTGGTGCTCATTGCGTTGCCTTCTGGTCCTGTGCCAACTTGTCGAGCCAGGCTTTGTAGTCTTCGGCCGACTCCACGGTCAGCCGCCCTTTCATCTTGTAATGCCCCCAACCGCACAACTCAGCGCATACAATGTCGTACGTGCCGTTTTTGCGCGCGGTGAACCACATCGGAATCGTGTTGCCCGGCACCGCGTCTTGCTTGATGCGCAAGTGCGGCACAAAGAAATCGTGCAACACGTCCATCGACTTGAGATTGAGCAGAATTTGTTCATTCACCGGAATGTGTAGGTCGTTCACGGTGTGAATGTCGTCCAACGTGCCGATCTGTCCATCCGGTCCCGGGTAGCGAATCCGCCACTCGAATTGCCGGCCAGTCACTTCCACCGTCGCCGGCATGTCGGGTTCGCGAATCTTCACGTCGGCCCACGCGTTCATCTGATAAATGGCGATGAACAGCAGCGTCGCCGCCGGAACAATCGTCCAGATGACTTCCAGGTTGTGACTGCCGTGCGAGTACTTCACTGCCTCTTTGTTGTGCTGCGCGTCGTACTTCCACATGAACCAGCACAAGACGGCTTCCGTTGCGACGAAGACAACCCCCGTCAACACCAGGCAAAACATGAATAGATGGTCGATCTGATGTCCATGCTCAGAGATGTCCTCGGGCAGCCAATAGTTCATTCCCGGCGCGAGCGCAAAGCACAACACGCCCAGGATGGGCACAAGCAAGAAAAGCAGCGTCCAAAACTTACCCACGATTCACCTGTCTCATAGCGGCGCGTCGGGCGCGCCTAATGCTTCACGTCGCCGCGCGAGGATCTGCTCGCCGGCCTCGAAAACTTGCGATCAAAATTGTCCTGCCAAGTGTCCCTCGCCGTACGCCGGATCCGACTTCTCCTCGTAAGGCAATTGCTTCACGTAGTTCACCACGTCCCAAATCTGTTCTGGTTTGAGCACGTTGCCGGCGGCCGGCATTGGTGTTCCCTTGATGCCCGCGTGGATGCGACGGTAGATGTCGACCGGTCGCTGACCGCCCCGATAGATGCCCAATCGCAGGTTGCGCGGGCGCAACTCCTGGATCGGCAACGCAAATGCGTCCTCAATCCGCCCGTCAGTATTTATCTTTTTCCAATCCGCCTTAATCTTGTTCCAATCGTCGTGCAGATCGTCGCCCCCCCCATCTCCCAGCCCATTGGGGCCGTGGCACTTGATGCAGTTGGCCGTCTTGGCGTCGCGGAACAATTGGCGCCCTCGCTCCACCGACGCCAGATACGCTTCCCTATCATCCGCCGCATTGAAGGGGGGCAGGTTCTCCTGGCCGGGAACAATCACCGCGCCATCCGCCTCCGTCCACATGGTCGCCACTCCCGACACCAACTCGGACAACCCCGCTCGATCGGTTGGCACGCTCTCATCTTCGATCGCTAGGTTGATAAAGGTCTCGGACTGCCCGCGAATCGCCAAATACTTGACATACTCGACGAGCGCCTCAACTTCATGATCGGGCAGCAACGCGAACGATGGCATGGCTGTGCCCATTAAGCCGTCGACCAAGGTGCGCTTGAGATCGGCGTGCGTCGGTTTCATGCCGGCCGCCGTCGAGGTGAACTTGAACACCCCCAGGCGAAAATCGCGTGGATAGGGATTGAGAAACGCGGCGGTCGGTCCCGCGCCGTCTCCAGTGATCCCATGGCAATGCACGCAGTGCTTACGAAACAGGCCGAATTGGTATCCCTTTTGGTCGCTGTAGGCCGGTCCCGCTGCGCGGCGAATCTTGTTCAAATCCAACCCCGACTCGGGCAATACGTACGGGTCGTCGGGCGTGCCAAACGCGGCGGTCAGCAAATCCACCACCGTCTGCTCGCGCGTCATCTCCGCCTTGTATTGCTCCGCGTCGAGCGTCGCCGGCCGAGTTCGCCCCTCCATGTTGAGCAAAAACTCGGGATGATTGCTCTCAGCGCAGCCCACTGTCAGCGGCGCGCAGCACGTCAACAACAGCAACCAAACTCGCGAAGTCGTCCAAGCGTTTTTCATGTCGATCACAAAATCCCGAGTCATTTCGCCAAGCTGTGGCCCGGCATTAAAGCTTGAAGGCCGCGGCGGGAATCGCCACCGTGCCTAGATCGAGCGTCTCGCCGTCGGTCAGTGTTTTCACCAGCCGACCTTTACTGTCGGTCACGCCGGGTATCACCAGTGCCCCTTGCGGACCGCCGGCCACTTCCTGCCAAAGCTGAAACTCCACTTCCTCCCCGGCCGGCACATTCTGGATTTCAAACTTTCCTTCCGGACCGGTCACCGCGAAGTACGGATTATCGCGCGGAATGATATACGCCTTCATCCACGGATGGATGCTGCAAGACACCGGCACCGGAGTGTTCTGCGGCCGGCTGAACTTGTATTCCTCGGTCTTGCCCGACGGCAAAAGCGGATTCGCGGCCTTATCCGCCGGAGGGCTCATCGCCGTGTTGTGGGCCACCGCGTCGCTGTTGGTCAGCACCACCGGCTGACTCACCAGCACCGGCTTGACGTGCGAAACGAACATGCAGTTCTTCTGGTCGAACGTCGCCGGCGCCGATTCGTTGGCCGCGTACGATTCATTGACCCGCGAAACCTTGCGGGCAAAAATCAACACGTTGGCGATGCCTTTGGTCGTCTTGTCGACCAGAAATGAATCGTCTGGGATGCCCTCAGGGCGACAGGTGGGAGCGTCTTTGCCGCCGGTCGCCAATAATTTGGGAGCAGGTGGGTCGCCATCCAATGTGAATGTGCCCGTGATGGTGGCCCAGCCGGTGCCGGTGGGGGCCGCTTCAGTCTCTGTGGCTTCTCCCTCGGTCGCGCCCCCTTCGCGCAACTTGGCCACGACATCCGCTTGTGGCGCCGGAAAGGGGGAATCGCTGTCGCTGCAGCCAGCCAACAAAAGTGCGGCTGGCATCGCGCTTAAAATCAACAGTGCTGCTTTTGAAATCTTCATTGCGAGTCGCTTTCGCCCTCCGGCCTGAGTGGCCGGAGGGCTCGCGTGATTGAGAAATTGGAAACTACTTCAGCTTGAACACCGAGGCCTTCAACTTGATAGTGCCCAGGTCGTTGTCGCCGGCGGCGATCTTCTTCTTGAACTTGCCCTTCGGCGACGTCGGCGTGTCCAGATAGCCCGCCTTCTCCTGCCAAGCGGTGAACTCCAGTTCGGCTCCGGCCGGCAGGTTCTTGATTTCAAAGCTTCCGTCTTCGCCGGTGATGGCAAAATACGGATTGTCGCGCGGCAGAACATAGGCCGTCATCCAGGGATGGATGTTGCAGCTCACCGGAATCGGCAAGTTCTGCTGACGCGTGAACTTGTGCTTTACGTTGCCGCTGGCCGGAATCAATGGATTGATGCCGCCGCCTCCCAGCGGACTGATGTTGGTGTTGTGCGCGCATTGATCGGAATTTTTCACTTCCAATTCTTGCGCGGTGAGCATGCCCAATACATGCGGCTCGAACTTGCAGGTCTTGTTGTCTAGCACGGCGGGCTCCTTGCCGGCGTTGGCGTAGTCGGGATGCACCTTCGGCTTGGCCGTGCGCAGGTAGACCACGATGTTCGCCACACCCCCATCGGCGCCAACCACCAATCCCTCGTCCAAATGCTTGCCTTTGCAGCACTCCAAATCCTTGTTGATGTTCAGCGGCTTGGCCTCGGGCGCCTTGCCGTCAAAGACAAATTTGCCTTTGAGGTTCCCCCACTGCTGTGCGTGCGCCGTTTGCAGCGACGCCATAGTGGCGGCGACTAACAGTATGCAAGTTCGTGTGCGAAGCATGATGCGGTCCTCCTGGTAGGGAGCAATGCCAACGAAACGTGCCACTTCAGATTCCATTCCCAGCCCGAACGGGGACTACTGTCCGCCGATGGGCTCGGCCGGCGCTTCCGTTTCGCCAGCCTGCGGTTGTTCAGCCGGCGCCGCTTGGATCAAGGGGCGTATCGACTGACGGTTCTTCATAAAAGTGTCGTAATTGAGCAGCAAATCAACAATTGCCGTCAACTGTTCTTCACTCGTGCCATGGAATAGTTCCTGGCTCGCGGGCTTATCCGGCGGAAAATTCACCGGCATCGCTGTGTAGGACAAAATTCGCTGTGGATTGGCGATCCAATCACGCAGGTAGTCTGGCCGCAATCGCTTGTGAACCCGATCCAATTGCGGAGCATGCGCGGCCACGCTTCCCTCGGGCACAAAGTCTCCCACGTAGTGGCACTTGATGCAGTACGTGCCGTTGGTCACGATCTTCATCGCTTCATCCAGCCGATTGGGATGCTGCGCTTCGCGCTCGGCCAGATAATCCGTCCTCGTGCGCGGGTCGTACTCGTACGGGTATTGCACTTCGTCGACCGCCGCAAAGTAGTCTACCAACTTGCTCGCCTCTTGCGACGACATGTTGAACCGCGGCATGCGCAGCACGGCCGCCGGACGAATGAGATACGGATCGAGCAAGAAGTCGTGCAGCCACGCCGACTGCACTTTGCGCCCTTCGCCAATCAATGGCGGCGGCACCCAGCCCCAGGCGTCGCTCTCCTTGGCGTTGGGGTTTTGCTCGCGCTCGTTCGCCAGCACGGTCGGATAAATCAACCGCGCCAAGTACCCCCCCACTGGCGGACGAGTCTGAATCAAATTCGACTGCGACACAGAAACTTGCGAGCCGCTCAAATAGCTTTCGCCGTTGATCGGCTGGCTGTTGCTGAGTGTGAAGTAGAACAGCGGATTGCCATTCTCATCCTCGTCCTGAATCAGATTGCCATCGCCATCAACCACGGGCGTGCCATGCACTGTCGCCTGTCCCATGCCGCGGCGATCGGTCTGCTTCGATGCCGCAAGTTGCTCTTCCGTGAAATATGGCTTCAAGAAGTCGTAATCGTGGAACTCCGCCGCCGCCGGGAACTCCTCCGGATTGAACTGGAATTTCCAGCCAGCCATCTGCAGCGGATGACAACCGCCACAGTTGTACTTCTCCAATAGCTTCTGCCCTTCAATGATCGCCGCGCGCCGTGGTTCGGGGTGATACACGTATTGCGCCGCCGGCGGCTCCGACAACAAGCCAAGCACGAACGTCATGACCGCTTCGATCTGCTGCGGCGTGAAGTTGAACTTTGGCATGCGGAGACGATCGTTGTAGTCCTTCATCTCCGTCTTCATGTAGTCGTAGCTGCGGGGCGCACGCAGTTTCTGCCACAAAAAGCCGTCACGCTGGTGATGTTCGAGCGCGCGTGTGAAGAAGCCGTCCGGGTCAAACTCCGATAGCGCGTGCGATTGCTCCGCCAACGGCTGAGGCAATTCGATCGCCAGGTTGTTCTCGACCGCGGCCACTTCCCCCGGATGCGCGCCATGTCCGGTGCCGTGATGCTTGATGTGCTCGATGAACCCGCCGATCTGCTCAAACGCCAGCTTGTCGGGTTCCTTTCGTCCCCAATCCGCTAGCCCGGTGCCGATCGGTTTGGCCGTTTCATAGCCAGGGATGTCGTGGCAGCCAAAACAGCCATATTTGCTGATCGCGCGCCGTCCGATGTACTCCAACTTCTTTTCGGTCGACATCGGCCCGACCAGCGCGACCTCGTCGCCCTGGATCTCGCCGGCCAGGTCTTCGGGAATGCCGCTCTTCACGTACTCCTTCGCCTGCACCTCCGTAAACACCTTAATCAGGTGCGACAGCACCAAATCGTTCAGGTCTTCCTCGACCAGTGGTTCTTCGGGCGCTGGTTGCCACTTTTCGGCGCCCTCTTCGTCCGTCACCAAGAACGCCGCGATATCCGCCGCCGGGTCGCTCACCGTCGTCTCCCCCTCTTTGGTCTCCTTGATCGGCGTCAAAAACAGGTTGGGCATCGCGGTCCTGGCGTGATAGAGCGTTGGCTCACGCAACCAGGTGTACAGCCATTGCCGCGACTCCTCACTGGTGAGCTTATCTCCCATTCGCGCCAAGTTGGGACCATGATCCGCCTTCGCGTCCGGGAAAGCCGGATGTTGATGGCATGCCAGACAGCCGCGCGTTTCAAACAGCTTCTTACCGCGTTCCGCCGACGGCTCCGTGGTCACTTCCTTCGCCGCCGCAATCGTTTCAAACGGCTGGCTGTGCTTCATCAAATAGTGGGCGATGGCCCGCACTTCCACCGGTTCAAAGCGATGCGACTGCTTCAAACCTGCCGAAGCCACCTTCATCTGCTTGCCATCCACCAATTCGTCTTTGGGCTGCAAATGGTTGTACAGTCCAAAGAAGCGCGGCATCTTTGTCGACGGACGGAAATGCTTCGGATTGCGGATCCAGTCGTAAGCGAACGCGAAGTCCACTTTGCTCTTGAGATAACGCAAACTCGGACCGACCTTGCGGAACTGCCCGGGCGTCTCGTCTTCGGCGCCAATCAATTCGGCCAGCTTGTAAGAATCTGCCGACAAGCGCGGCTCGGCCGGTTCTCCATCCGCTCCAGGCGCCTTGCTCCCCTTGACGATCTGCGCTAACCGAGTCCGGTCGGCGATGTTCGCCGGGTCATGCACCACGCTGGTGGCCAGCGCTCGCTCATCTTCCGTCAACCCAGGATCGGTCAGCAGTTGTTGCGCCGCGGCGACGAAATTGGGCTCCGCCCGTAGGTCCGGGCCAATGCGCCGCGCGGGGCCGTCGAAGCCGTTGATGTCGTGACAGCCAAAGCAACCATACTCGCGAACCAGGTTGTATCCCTCCATCAACTTCGGAGCCGGAGGATCAGGAAAGCGCTCGCTCGGCAGCAGGTCGACCACCTCGTGATGACACTTGAGGCAGGTGCTCTCCGCGAACCGCGTGGGGAACATCGGGAAGATCCAGTGATGGTTGTGCTCCCAACCATACTTGCGCACCCACTCTTCACGCTCCCGCTCGTCGTTGGGCATGTGCGATGCCCATTGAAACGATGTGGCGCTCCCTTGCCCGTCGTGGCAGGAAGTGCAGCCAAACTTTTGCATGTCGTGCGGACTGGTGCTTCCCAAAAACAGATCGAGTCGCGGGTGTGAGCTAAACGGTTGCGCCGCCCCACGCCGCACGGTGACTTGCACCGGCTGTCCCCAGGTGATGTTCTCCAATAGCTCGCGCCGCGCGCCAGCGGCGCTGTCGATCGACACGTCGTTCACCCGCACGATCACGTCCCCCGCCCGCAGGCCGGGAGGCAATTGATGCACGGTGGCCTCCGCCGTGCCGGCGGAAAATGTGCCCACTGGGTTGTCGGCAACGATTGGCGGAGCCTCCCCTTTGCGCATTTGCGCCGCGCTCACAGCCGGCGTCGACGGAGTCACCGCGGCAATCCGCACATCGGTCGGCAGCAGCCCTTTGTCCGCCAAGGTGATGCCATACATGCCGTCCAAAGTCTGAGCGACAGGCTTCCCCTCGGCGTCGACTGGCTTCTCGGCCGGTGTTTCCATCGAGAATGTCAACTCGCGCTGGTGCGGATACGCCGGGTCAACCGCCGATCCGGGCGCGGTCAGGTTAATGCCTTGATGGCAGGTGGTGCAGCGATCGAATCGCGCCACGTCACGAAAATTGTTGTTGATGGTCAACTTCGGCAGCCAAATCTGGTCGACTTTCAGCGGTCGGCCAAACGCGTCGATGATCGGCAGCGTTAGCAGGTTTTCCACCCAACCGATTCGCTGCTCCTCGCCCGCCTTTTTCAGTTGCGTCAGCTTGAGCACATGATCGTCCAACGCCTTCCGCGCCACGGTTTGCTCGCGCGTGATCTCGGCAAAGGTGCGGTCCAACTCTTGCCGATATGTGTTCGCCGACTGCATGTCGCGTGTCAGCGATTCCACCATGTTCTGCACCGACTCCACCGCCTCCATGCGCCGATCAAGTTCCGCTTGTTCCAGATTGTCGCGAATCGCCAGGTCGTAACCGCTCTTGGCCACGTCCAGATCGGCGCGAGCAAATTTCACCTTGCCGGTGATGACCACCGACCAGTTCTTCGCCAGCTTGATCGCAGCCTGCATTTGCTCGAGCAACTTCGCGCGCGCGGCCACCACGCCTGCCGTGTTGTCCTTCTCCTGCGACGCCTTTTCCAACGCCTCAAACTGGGACTTGATCGCCGTGGCGTATCCTTCGTCAGCGCCGCGCGGATCGGCCACCACGCGCGAGTTGATCGTCTCCCGGAAATGATCCACCAACACTCGCGATGGAATCTGCTGCTCGGTCTGGTCGACTGCCTTGGTCAACTCCGCCTTCTTGGCTTCCCAGGCCGACGTGTTCACTTCGGTTTCCCGCGCATCGCTCGCCAACACCTGCACCTGGCGAAACTCGCGCTGATACTCTTTCCACTCCGCGCGATGGTCGGCGGCCAACATCCAGATCGTCGTGATCAGCATGGCCACCGACGCCACGCCAAAAAACACGTGCATCCAACCGAGATTTCGCCAAGTTTGTTCTGTTGCGGGCATGTCTTAACTCCCTCTCCGCGTCTGAGAGGGCCGTAATAGTGGTTGCAAAAAAAGCGTGATGGCAGGCGTCAAAAGTTCAGGAAGTATTCCGGGATGGCCACGATGTACTTCAGGTTGAAAGACCAACGCAGCACCATCTTGAGCGGCAAGGCCACCATGAACAGCAGCAAGTTGGCCAACACCATGTAGCGGATGAAGCCCATCCGCACGAAAAACTTGCGAAAGATCGTGGTCGCCATCAAAGGTGGCAACAGCCCAAAGTAAAGCACCAGCGACAAGATGCCCGGCGCCTCGCGCATCACAATATAAAACAGCGTCACCAAAAAGTTCGCCCCCTCCGGCGCCTTGGGCATGCCCGAGTTCACCCCCAGCGCCGGCAAAAAGCGCTTATAAAACATCTCGGAGAGATCGACGTTGTTCAGCGCCAGCACCTTATGCGGATCCCAATATTCAAAGGGACCAAAGAAGTTCCAGTTGGGGCCGCGCAAAAACGTTCCCAAGATGATCAGCGTGATCCACAGATCAAGAAATCCGATCTGAAACACGATATAGGCGAACGGCCGTTCTTTAATTGTGTAGTAGCCGTTGCCCTTCTTGTTGAAGTCGATGAACGGAATCGCCATCAGGCCAAAGATGATCAGGCTCGGCAGCACCACACCCGCCATCCACGGGTCGTAGTACACGAGCATTTCCTGCAGCCCCAAGAAGTACCACGGCGCCTTCGACGGGTTCGGCGTCTTCACGCTGCTGGCCGGCTCTTCCAGCGGCGCCTTCAGGCCGATCGCCCATACCAACAGCAGCGCCGACAAGGCGATCATGCAGATCAGCTCGGTGTAAACCAGGTCGGGCCACACCAGCACTTTTTCCGAATCGAGCTTCTCCGTCGGCGGCAATCCTTGCGCTGCGCGATCATCGTTGATCACTGCCCGGTATGTCGCCAACCAGGTGAAGTAACCCAACAAGAACACCAGTCCCACGATCGGCACGTTGTCGGGCTTGGTCACAATGGCGGCAAAGTTGGGGTCGGTCATCGACAACCCCATGAGCAGCAGCGCCAAGTTCAGCAGGATCCACGCCACCACCGGCTGCACGAAGAAGCGGCGAAAAATGTACAGCACGATCAGCGCCAGCGTGCTGCCGATGGTGAACGTCACCGCGCCCGAAATCGTGTTGATCCCCTCCTTGACGAAGTGCGGCAGCAGCAAAGAGTAAGCGCTGGCCTGGCCGCTAAAGAGCACCGGCGACAGCGCAAAGAAGATCGCCGCGAAGATGATCGGCGCCAAGCGGTACTTCCAGCCCAATCCCTCGCGCAGCCACACCCACACGTAGGCCACAAAGTTCATGATGGCCATGAGCAGAAAGTAGCTGCCGAGAAATACCGCGGTCCCCTCGGCGAAGTCGGCCAGGTTGGCGCCGTGCATATATTTGTCCTGATGGCCGCTGCCGAAGCTTGCGCTCCGGCACGCCGCCCACTCCTAGTCCAGTAAGTTGTCGTTTCGCTATAGCGGGCCGCTGATGCCGCCGTCTTTGCGGACGCGCCAAAAATGGATCGCCAACAACAGCGAGACGGCCAGCGGAATGCCAATGCAATGCAAGACGTAAAATCGGTTCAAAGTCTCTTCGCCCACGAAGCGCGCGCCCAATAGGCCAAATCGCGCGTCGGAGGCGTCGGTGATCATGTCGATGTCACCTATGCTCAGCACCTGCTGCAACGGCCCTTCATACCCCAGCACTGGTGTTGCGCGGGCCATGTTCGATCCCACCGTGATCGCCCAGATCGCCAACTGGTCCCACGGCAGCAAATAGCCCGTGAACGACAACAGCAGCGTCAAGAGCAGTAAGATCACGCCGATCACCCAGTTGAACTCGCGCGGCGGCTTGTAGCTGCCCGTGAGGAAGACGCGATACATGTGCAGCCACACCGTGATCACCATAGCGTGCGCGCCCCAGCGATGCAGCTCGCGCAATATCCCCAGCGATGTCACATCGCGCAGCGCCAAAATATCGTTGTAGGCCCACTCCAGTGTCGGTCGGTAATAGAACATGAGCAGCACGCCCGTCACCGTCTCCACCAAAAACAAGAAGAAGGTGACGCCTCCCATGCACCACGTGTAGCTCAGCGCGATGCCTTGCTTCTTGATCGAAACCGGGTGCAGGTGCAGGAAGAAATTGGTGAGCATCACCACAATGCGATTGCGCCGATCCAGCGGCATCGGATGACGGAAGACGCTTTTCCAGACTTGCGTTTCGCGGATGTATTCGCCGAGCGACATGGTGGTTCTGTGGTGACGGAGGAATGCGGACTCTAGTACGTGCGTTTTTTCACAAACTTCCTGGCGGCGCGGCAAGAGCCGCGTCACGAGGAATATCGAGCCATTCGCAATGGATCACACCGCGATGAAACTCGATGGATCAGCCCATTGCCCCAACTCTTCTTGAAACTTTTTGCTCTTGTCGATTTCGATCTGCCCGTCGTCCGAAATGCGAATCGCGTAACGCTCCAGCGGACGCGGCGCCGGCCCCTCGAAATTGATCCCGTCTTTATAAAAGCCGCTGCCGTGGCAGGGACATTTGAACTTCTGCTCTGCTTCCAGCCAATTGGGCGTGCATCCCAAATGGGTGCAAACCGTCTTTAACGCGTACACCTGCGGTTGCCCGTTGTACTCGCCGTTCACGACCCACACGCCAAATTGCGCCTTGAACTTGTCCGACACGGCGCCAAACGGAAAGTCGCTCGGCGGCCCCACTTTGAAGGTGCTTGGCGGCTCCGTGAGAATGTTCGGAAACATGAACCGCGCCAGCCCCAGGCTCCACGCCGCCGACGTAGCGGCCAACGCCGTGAAACCCACTCCCAGAAACGAGCCCAACGCCACGGTCAAAAAACCGCGCCGATCTTCGTCGGCGCCAGCCTTCGCCGTCTTCTTGATCGCCGCCGTTGGCTTGGCGGGCATGGGCGGCGCCACCGGCTTGGCCTTGGCATCGCGTGCGGCTGGCGCCGCAGGCGATTGCATCGCGCCGGCCGCTTCGGCCTTCGACATTGGGCCGGGCTTCGCGCCACTACGCGCGGCGGCCAGGATGCTAGCTGTGTCTTTCTCGCCCGTCTTGATCGGGGCCGGCTTCGCACTGGCAGCGGCAGACGCTGGCTTCGCGGCGGGCTTGGGCGCGGCTGGTTTCGGCGCCTCTGACGCAGCCGCTTTATTGGCCCGCGCAGCGGCTAAAATGTCCGCGGTGTTTAGCTTCTTGCCGGGAGTGGCCGCAGCCGCGGGCTTCGCGGCTGGCGCCGGCGCATTTTCGGTCGGAGTCGTACCAGGAGTCGCGGCCTCGGCCGCTGCGGCATTCTGCCCATCCTCTCCCGCGGCGCTCCCTCCCGAACCACTATCCTGCTTGCGCGCCGCCGCCAGAATTTCGGCGACGGACATCTTCTTCTTTTCTGCCATGTTCAGAGAATCTCGGGCGCCAATCCTTTGTCACAAGTGCGGTACACGCCCAGACTCATGGCAAACGGAGCAGCGGTCTTGTGGTTCTGGCGAGGAGCCTGGTGCGCGGTGCCGCAACCATGCGCCAACTGTGATATTTTTCACGAACGGAAACCCCTTTTGTATCGACCATTCGACCTGTTTGTCAACTTGGAAGACGCCATCGATTCCGCTAACTTTTGTGCAAGACATCGTCCGCTCGCGATCGGCCTACTGGATGGCGCGCCAAGCCTCGCCGTTTCTCGTTTCAGGCCGTCATCGCAAGCTCAGGGCCGCCAAAACACCAACCGCTCGTGCGCCAATGCGTCAAGCTGGCGTGCTGGTGGCTCCTGCCGGCGCGTGTTACCCTGAGGCTGGCGGCCTTGCGCGCAACCTAAACTGTCACACTGTCAGCACTTCAGCGGATGCCGAAGGTCAAGGCGGATAGCTTCATCGACTTGCTGGGACGCAGCGGTCTGGTCGACCACGAGCAGATCACCGCCGCCCTGGAAGAGGTTGCGCGCCGATCCAATCAGCAGAAGCCCGACGACAGCCAGGTAATCGCCGATTACCTCATCGAGGCCAATCTGGTCACGCGCTGGCAGGCGCAAAAGCTGCTCGAAGGCCGGCACAGCGGATTCTTCCTCAGCAAGTACAAACTGCTCGATCACATCGGCACCGGCGGCATGAGCACCGTCTACTTGGCGGAACATCTGATGATGCACCGCCGCGTGGCAATCAAGGTATTGCCTATGGGCCGGGTGAACGATCCCGCCTACGTCACGCGCTTTCAAAACGAGGCCCGCGCCGCCGGCGCGCTCTCGCACCCCAACATCGTTCATACCTACGACATCGATAACGAAGGCAAGATCCATTACATCGTGATGGAATACGTGCCGGGCAAAAACCTGCAAGAGGTCGTCAAGGCCGAGGGGCCGCTTGGCTATCGCCGCTCCGCCGACTACATCGCCCAGGCCGCCGACGGCTTGGCCTACGCGCACGAAGCCAAACTAGTCCATCGCGACGTGAAGCCCGCCAATTTGCTTGTCGACGAGCGCGGCGTGGTCAAGGTGCTCGACCTCGGACTGGCCTATTTCAATATTGAGGGTCAGACTTCGTTGACCCTCGCGAGCGAAGACAATGTGCTCGGCACCGCCGATTACCTGGCGCCAGAGCAAGCGGTGAACAGCCACAACGTCGACGGCCGCGCCGATATCTACGGTCTCGGCTGCACGCTCTACTTTTTGCTCACGAGCCGACCCCCATTCGACGAGGGAACCATTGCCCAACGGTTGCTGGCGCATCAGTCGCAAACGCCCCCCACCATCTACAAAACGCGTCCCGGCGCGCCGCCAGAACTGGTCGCCATTTGCGAACGCATGATGGCCAAAGATCCGGCGCGGCGCTTTCAATCCATGCCCGACGTCGCCGACGCCTTGCGCCGCTTCATGAACGATTCGCAAGACGCCGGTAGCTCTGGCCGCTTGACCCGGTTTGGCGACTCCCCCTCAGGTCTCATGCGCCGCCCCAGCGGCTCGAGCGCCAGTCGCTTGGGACGCGATGGCGCCGGCAGCCGTGCTAATCTCGACCGGCAAGCACTCAACGATTCGTCCAGTGGCAAGTTGCGCGACAGCGAATCGTCGATCTTCGAACTCGAATCGCGCGGCGGCTCCAATCCGAGCAAAAATCCACCGCGCGGTGGCAGTGGCAGCGGTAAGAGAGCGCCGAGTCGATCCAGCGATGAGGAAGTGCTGGAACTGGCCGACGTGGGAGATGACAAACCGCACAGCGCGTCGAAGTCGGGCGGTTCAAAACCGCCAAGCGCCGGTTCGTCGGCCTCACAAGGTACTGAGGCCTCCGCGGGAGATGCCATTCCCGTCGGCGCCGCCACTCCCAAGAAACCGGCTGACTTTGGCGCCTGGCTGACAGAGGAATTGGCCAATCCGCATGAACTGCCACAGATCGACGAGCCACGCGCGCAGCGCGCGCCAGAGCCCACTGGCTCGGGAGCGCTCCTTTGGATCATCCTGGGTGGGGCCGTCGCGCTGACGTTGCTACTCGGCGGCGCCGTGCTGTACTTGCTCTCTTAAGCGCCATGCGCGTTGTATCGGCGTCGCATTGCTCTGACGAATCCGCAGCATGCGCCAACATGGCCAACCAGCGATGATCTTAGCAGCTCTCGTCAGCTATTCGTCACGATCCAATAGGCGAAGCATGGCCGGCACCTCACTGTAGAACTTGCCGGCCGGGTTGATGCCTAATGCTTCGTTGTGCGCGATGTACTCTCTTACCATGGGCAAAGCGCCAATTCGCGGTAAGACCACCAGCCAAATGGCGGCGATGGCCAAGACCGCCAGCGCCAGCCGCACGCCCGGCGCGAGGCCTGCTATGTGCCAATTCGAGCGACATTCGCGCTGGGCTGCCGTGTTGGACAAGCGTATGTTCATCGCGTCACTTTGCCAGCGCTTCGGCGGCGTGAGGAAAAACCTTGACGAACATCAACCATGCCATCGCCAATGTCAGCGCCAGGTTGAGTGTCTGCCCGCACAAGTAGAGCACCAGTGGTTTGCCGCCAACCATGAAGTGCCGCAACTCGCGAAAGTTTGTCTCCAGGCCGATGCTCACGAACGCCAGGCAAAAACACCACGAGCGGATCACCTTGGAATGCTCCGTCGCGGCCTTTGCCAGTTCCTCGCCTCCGCTGCCAGAGATTAATGAAAACACCGCCGACGCGGCGACGAACCCAAGAATGAACTTCGGAAATCGCCGCCAGATCTCCATCACGCTTGGCCGCTCGCCCTCCTCGGTCCGTTCGACGCACGTCACCCAGTACACGGCCACGCCAAACGCGATGGCGCCGATCAAGACATTTTGAATCATCTTCACCGTCGACGCCACCGCCAGCGCCTGCTCGCCCAACATGCCGCCGGCCGCGGCCACCGCGCCGGTCGAGTCAATCGTGCCGCCGATCCAGGCGCCCCCCAGCACTTCGCCCATCTCCAGTCCCTTAATGATCGGCGGCATGACGACCATCATGATCACGGTGAACGCCAGCGACATGCCCACCGCCAGCGACAGCTCCTCCTTCTTGGCGCGGCACGCCGCCGCGGTGGCGATGGCCGCCGACACGCCGCACACCGACATATCGGCGCTAATCACCATGTTCAGCGACTTCGACTCGATCCGCAGCACATGTTGTCCAAACAGGTAGGTGAGCGTCAGCACCGTCGGCGTCACTACCCACGACACAAACACCCCCGGCACGCCCAGTTTTAGCAACAGGTTCAACAACACCTCGGCGCCCAAAAGCACCAACCCGGTCTTGATATAAAACTCCGAGCGCATAGCCGGCCGCAGCCATGCTGCCACGCCCACGGTGTTGCTGATGATTAGCCCCGTTACCAGCGCCCACAGCGCGTATTCCAGGTTGTAGTGCTTGACCACCTTCTGCCCCGCCAAGAAGAACGCGAACACGGCCAGCGCGAACAGCGCCGCAAAGGCGAGCGGAAACGTGCGCGCCCGCGCGCGCATCCCCGCCATGCCCACCGTGAATAGCGCGAGGCAGGCGACAAACGCCCGCGCCGTCCCCGGCGCCACCGGCGCGTCGTTCTTGCCGTAGAGCGCTTCGCGCGGGTCCGAATCCCAATCGCCCGGCACGCTCAGCCACGCCGGCGCCGACTTGTCTAACGGCGATGCCTGCCAGGCAAGCAGAAGCGCCGCCGCCAGCACCGCCCATCCCAGCCAAATGGTCCACACATCTTCGCTACGCCAAGGCGATCGCACTTCCGACTCGGGCATGCTGCACACCGAAATTCCCTACACGATGGCTGGGCCAGGCTCCGCTGTCGGCCCATGTCGCTCGGTATCGTAGCATCACGTTGCGCAGCCTCAGGTCGCCTAATGGATTTTTTTCTCCAGTTTCGATTCAGTCCCCGCATGCTGGGCGCGACAATTACGCGCCAGGGCGCACAAAGCGTCAATCCAATTTGACGCTCCGCACGGCGAGTAGCCGACGGCGAAATTGTTCGCTGAATGTCGCGAGTTTAGGTGGCTGGGATAAATAGCGAAGAATCGGCAGTTTTTTGACCGGCCGCGAGCGTAAGTCAGGTGACGCGATTCGTAAGTCAAGTAGTCAAAGCCACTTGCGGTGTTCACTTGTCCGACAGTCCTCCTCACATCTAGGATGAATCGAGCCGGTAGAGCCCCTGTCGCCGGCCCGTAGTCCTGTACTGTCAACACGCCGTAACTCAAGGATCGGGATGACGGCAAACCGTGGCCAACACGCCGACGTGGATCGGCGGATTGGTCAACTTAGCGATGCGTGGTGTAGCGCCGATGCGCCGCGATCAAAGAACCTCCGTTCGCGGGGGCTATATGCCTTCGCGCCAAATGCACGCGCTTGCGCTGGCCAAAAACGCCAAGCGCGGCGCGATGCTCAATAAGCGCGCGCGTGTCGGTCACCGCAATCAGCGACTCCCCTTCACTCCTCCCGAAGACTGGTACGAACCCACCGAGGCCGACGAATATCGCTTCGTCATCCAAGAGCCTGGCCAAGGGTATCGCCATGTCCTCACCCCCGACGAAGTGCGGCAACGTCTGGCCGAACTGCCAGCGCACTTCCTGGACGGCTTGGAGGTGATCCAGTTCAGCCGTATGACGCAGAAGAAGCAGAGCTTCCCCTGTTATGGAATGCAGTGGGGCGCCAGCTTGTACCTCTACCCCATCGAACAAAATCTGGTCGAGTACTACGACCGCCCACCCAAGCCGGCGCAAGCCAACGAGGCGCGGATGTACGGCGGCCGCTGGGTGCAGCAAGGCGCCAACTGGAAGCTCGTCTGGACCGAGCGCGCCATCCGAGATTTCTATCTCAACAACATCCTGATCCACGAACTCGGCCACTTGGTCGACGATCGCAACACGCGTTACGACGAGCGCGAACGCTATGCCGAGTGGTTCGCGATGCATTACGGCTACCGTGCTACCCGGCACTTGCGCGGCGCCTACCGCAAGAACGTCACACGGCGCCACCACAAAACGCGCGGATAATTCGACCACCATCGATCGAGTGGTTCAGCCGTTCATCGGCTGAATGTCGTGCAGCACCAGCGCGTTCAGGCTGCCCGAGCGAAAGCCCGCCAAATCGAGCGTGACGAACTTGAAGCCGAGCGCCTGTAACTCGGCGAGCAACGTCTCTCGTACGGCCGGCGCGACCAGTCCCCCGATTGCCTCAGCCGGCACTTCAATCCGCGCCAAGTCCCCGCGGTGGTACCGCACCCGTAGTTCGCGCAGCCCCAAACGTCGCAAACATTGCTCCGCGCCGTCGATCATCGCCAATCGCTCGGGTGTGACCTCCTCCCCATAGGCCACCCGGCTCGACAGGCACGGCGTCGCCGGCTTGTCCCAGATCGGTAGCCCCCAAGCCGCCGCCAACCGCCGCACGTCCGCCTTGCCGAGGCCGCATTCCAACAGCGGACTGCGCACCTCATGTTCGCGCGCGGCGTTCATTCCGGGCCGATAATCTCCTTGGTCGTCGAGGTTCGCGCCGTTGGCGATCACGCGCGCGCCCAGCCGCGCCGCGATTGGCTCTAGCTGCGTGTACAACTCGGTCTTGCAGTGGTAGCAGCGATCGGGCGCGTTGGCCAGGTACTCGGCCTTGCCAAATTCCTGCGTCGCCACCACCTCGTGGCGAATGCCAATCTGCCGAGCCAGTTCAATTGCTTGTTCCAACTCACCGCTCGCCAGGCTGGCGCTTTGTCCGGTGACGGCCACCGCCTTGGCGCCCAACGCCACTTGCGCCGCCTTGGCCACCACCGCGCTATCCACTCCGGCCGACAGCGCCACCAGGCAACTCCCATAGCCGCGCAGACAGTCGACCAGCGCGGCCTGTTGAGCCGCGGTCGAAGCGTCGGATGCAATTGGCTTGGCTGTGTTCATGCGCAAGAAAAAAGGGTGTCGCAATGTGGTTCACAACACGACACCCATATTTCTCCCGAGGGAGAAAACTTCCTCCGCCGTAATGCCGTGGCGGTGTGTTTTTGAGAGCCCGCAGTTAACACGGGGGTGCTAAAACGCCTCGGGTTGTGTGATCCGACGCGCGTCGCAAGCGACGCGTGCGGCTGTACACGCGGCCGTGGCTTAACTCAAGCACCCTGCGGACTTTCTATCGGCTCGCCAAAAAGTTCACCGGCAGCACGAACATGGAAGAGGTTGTTTCCAATTCGTTTTGGCCCCGCTGGGCAGACCACGGCAGGATTTCTCCCCCCTGGCCATAGAAGATTCTAGTCAAACGACCACAATGCGGCAAGAAAAGTCGCCCTCGCAAAAGTGTGTGGCTGTCCACCATTCGTGGAGTGCAACGCGCTGCCTGAGAGCTGGCTACTCCCCTGGTTCCCCCGGCTCGGGCCCCCAGTGAAATATCCATTGCCCGGCCGAGTCGCGTGTCCAGTGCGCCGCGTGATTATGGATTGCCGCGCGCTGCCAAACCGCCTCTTCGCGCGCCATCCCAAAGATGAGCCCCGCCAAGAACAGCGCCACGCCAAACAGCAAGATCGCTACGAGCTTGCCCAGTTCAGCGCGGCCCATTCCATTTGCTTCCTCCTCGCTCATGGCGCGTACACGCTCCGCCCGCCATCCACCGGCAGACATACGCCCGTGATGAAATCGTTCTCCACCAGCGCCAGCACCCCCTGCGCCACATGACGTGGGCTCCCCTCGCGCCGCACCAGCGTCGCGGCGATCGCCTCGCGCCGCTCCGCTTCCGGCAAATCCGGCGGCAGCATGACCGGGCCCGGTAAAATGCAGTTCACGCGCACCCGCGGGTTGCGCGTCCCCAACTCCACCGCCAGCGTGCGGGTCACCGCCGGGATCGCCCCCTTCGAGGGAAAGTAAGCGGCGTAATTCAGGTACGGACGAATCTCGGCCCAATCGCCAATCAGGATGATCGCGCCCCCTTCGTTCTGCCGCGTCATCGCCAGTCCCACCTGCTGGCTACATACGAACGTGCCGAGCGTGTTCACTTCAAAATGCTCCCGCACATCAGCGGCGGTGACATCCTCCAGCGCCTTGCGGCGCCAGATCGCCGCGCAATTGACCAACACGTCGATGCGGCCAAACCGCGACAGCACCCCGTCGACCATCGCGCGCGTGTCCGCTTCGTCCGTCAGATCGGCGCGAAACAACTCACAGTCCACTCCGCGCGCGCGCCAATCGCGCACCGACTCGGCCGCCTCCTCCGCCGAGTGGCGATAGTGAATCGCCAGCCGATAGCCGCGCTCGGCCAGCGCGTCGGCCACGTGCCAGCCCACGCGCCGCTTGCCACTGCCGGTGACCAATGCAACCGGTTGTTCCGCCATGGGGCCGCTCACTGGGGCAGTTTGAAATCGGCGCGCCAAAGCTGGCTCGATCGATCGCTGGTGCGCGTGCTGGTCCACATCAAATGCTTACCATCGGGCGCAAACACCGGCAGCACATCGGCGCTCGGCGCGTCGGTCACGCGCAACACCTGCCCGGGGATGATTTTGTCGTCGGTCTGTTCATACCGCATCAGCCACAGATCGTAGTTCGGCCGCGCATTGGGATTCGAGTGGTCGGCGCCGGTCCAGATGATGTACGGCTCGGTGGGATGCCAGAACGGCGCCCAGTTCACCCCGTTGGTGTCAGTCAGCGGCATCTCGTGCTTGCCGTCGATCGAAACCGCGTAAATCTGCAAGTACTCCGGCTTCTTGCGATCGCTGCGAAACACCACCCATTTTCCATCCGGAGAAATGAACGGGCCGCCGTCGTACCCCGGCGCGTTGGTCAACTGCCGCACGTTGCCGCCGTCCGCGTCCATCACATAAATGTCGGGGTCGCCGTCGCGCGTGCTGCAAAACGCGATCGACTTGCCGTCGGGCGAGTAGGCGCCTTCGGCGTCGTAGCCCGGGGCGTCGGTCAATTGCCGCAGGTTCTTGCCATCCAGATCAGCGGCGAAAATGTCGGTATGCGGATCGAAGATCCACTCGTAGCGGCGATGGCGTCCCGCCTTGCGATCCTCCTCGTCTTGCCGCCTTGCGTCGGCTTCCGTCTCGGCGATCTTCGGATCGAGGTGGCTCGACGCATAGAGAATCGACTTCATATCCGGCGCGAAGTACGCGCAGGTCGTGCGACCACGTCCCGTGCTAACCAGCTTCGGCTCCCCGCTCGGAAGCTCCTTCGTGTAGATCTGGTAAAAGGGGTAATCTTGTGGCTGGGCCTGAAAGATGATCTGGCCGCCGTCCGGCGAAAAATATCCCTCCCCCGCTTTGACAAATCCCGACGTCACCTGTTGCACGTTCGAGAGAAATTGGGGCTCCACCGGGGTGGTGGTTGGCTCCTCGGCGCGAACTGCTAATGCGCTCATCCACAAAAACCCGAGCGCCGCGACCAAGGTCATACGTATCGACATGCTTATCGACAAGGTGAAGTCCTCCCGCTGCGAGTATCGAAGTTGGTGATGGATCATTATAAGAGAAGCGAACCGTCGCGATGAGGCCCTACCAACGGATAGAACATGAAGATCTACACCAAAACCGGCGATCAAGGCGAAACCGGCCTGTTTGGCGGTCCACGGGTCCGCAAGGATTCCCCCCGTATCGAGGCCTATGGCACGGTTGACGAACTGAACGCCGTGCTAGGCGCCGCGCGCGTCGAAACCACCGAGCTAGAC